>NZ_JBYCKP010000332.1:0-2884 GCF_057473445.1 Acidithiobacillus sp. TH-A36
CTTGGCCCTGCTGCAATTACGGGGCGCTCCGGGGCGTGCTGCGCAAAGCCTGGCCGCCGTCGTGGTAGCCTTCAGTCTGGTGGTAGCCATGGCAATTATGGTCGGCTCGTTTCGTGATTCAGTGGCCAACTGGCTTGGTGACATCCTGCGGGCTGATTTGTATGTGCAGGCGGGAAGCAATCAGGACGCATTACTCGCTTCCGGAACCGCACAATCCCTGTGCACGCTTCCAGATGTTCGCCATTGTTCACCGTTACGCCGCATTCCATTGAATTTATTACCGGGTCATCCTCCCATCATGTTGCTGGCGCGCGGTATGAACCTGCAAGACCCCGGTCGGGAACTGCAAATACTCCGGTCTGTTCCTCTTCATACGCTGAAAGCACCGCCCGTATGGATTTCGGATATTCTGGCTGGCATCAGTGCCTGGCATCCAGGCCAGAACATCCGGATTCCTCTGGGCGGACAGCTTCGGACCGTCAGCATTGCCGGTATTTATCGCGACTACGCCTATCAGCAAGGATCCATTTCCATCCCGTTACAGGAATATCAACAGTGGTCCCATGATAAAGGCATCAATGGCGTAGCACTCTGGTTACAACCGCATGTGCCAGTCTCTGCCGCGCTCGTGCAGTTGCATCAAAGCATCGCGAAAAGTCGGCAACTGCTGATTGCCACACCCCGGGAAATTCGCCACCGTAGTCTGCAGATTTTCAATCAGAGTTTTGCCGCAACTTATGCGCTGGAAGCCGTAGCCATGATTATTGGCCTGCTTGGAGTAAGCAGTGGCTTTGGTGCGCAGACCCTGATGCGCCGCAACGAATTTGCCATGCTCCGGCATCTGGGGCTGCGCCATCGTGACCTGCTGGCCCTGCTTTTTGCCGAGGGCAGCATGCTTTCATTCGCCGGTATTATCATCGGTGGCAGCCTGGGCATTGCCATCAGCGTGATTTTGATTGCGGTGGTCAATCCGCAATCTTTTCACTGGCACATGGGTTTTCAGCCGCCCTGGTTATTATTGGGAATACTCAGCGTGATTTTATGGATAGCAAGCACAAGCACCATGATCCTTGCGGGACATCGCGCCCTGCGCAACAGCCCGGCGGTGTTACGTGATGACTAAGCGACGGTACCCTGCAACATGCCGGGGCCTGGTCAGCTTATGGGGGCTTTGGGTCGTGATCCTGCTGATCGGTTTACGCAGTACTTCAGTAGCTGCAGCGATCCTGCCAGCCCATGTACTCCCCCTGCAAAGCCCGCCCCACATTGCGGTGTCTGCACAAAATCCTCTGCATTTCCCCAATGCCTACGGCAGTCACCCTGATTTCCCTATCGAATGGTGGTATATCACCGGCTGGCTCAAGGACCGTTCAGGACATCCTTTGGGTTTTCAGTTGACATTTTTTCGCGTACGCCCCGCCAAGGTCTGGGAAAATCCCAGTGCATTCAATGCGCGTCAGCTGATATTTGCCGAAGCCGCCATCAGCGATCCAGCCATCGGGCACTTACTGACTGCACAACATATCGCCCGCTCCGGCCTGGGTTTGGCGGGCGCGGATCAAAACCATACCCGGGTCTGGATTCGTCACTGGTTTCTGCAACAAACCTCATCCGGCTATCGTGCAGTCATTCAGGGTAAAAACATGGGCTATCGGCTTCATTTTCAGATAACCCAAGCGCCCCTGCTGGAAGGCCCCAAAGGCATCAGCCAAAAGGGTCCTGATCCCAAAAATGCCAGTTATTATTACAGTATTCCGCATCTGCTGGTCAGTGGTGACGTAACCATCAAAGGACATGGTCAGGCTGTTCATGGCGAGGCCTGGCTCGATCATGAATGGTCTGCTGCATACTTGCCGAAAGCTGCCGTAGGCTGGGACTGGCTAGGACTGAACCTGCACAATGGCGCTGCGCTCATGCTGTTCATGATGCGCCGTGCCGATGGTAGTCCGCTTTGGCTGTCGGCCACCGAACGCAGCGCAGATGGTCAGGTGCACTATTTCCACGCCGGGCAGATTCATATGCAGGCCACGGGCTGGTGGAAATCCAGCCAGACGGGCATCCGTTATCCAGTACGTTGGCAGATTCACGTCGGTGAACAGAAATTTTCCATTATGCCCCTGATGGACAACCAGGAATTTGATGCCAGCCACAGCAGCGGCACCATTTACTGGGAAGGGGCCGTGCGCGCCATCAGCCAGGGAAAAACTCTGGGTCACGGCTATCTGGAAATGACCGGCTACGGTGGCCGTCTGGCCCTCGGAGCATCCTCTGTTTCAGCCAATACAAAAGCCGTACGACCCTATCGAACCATGCAAAAGAAAATTCCTTTCCTGCAAAAAAGTGGCTGATAAGGCCTTCCGTTGCTACACTGAAAGCATGCCAAATTCCATTCCGCATCTACTCCTGCAAGAACAATTTCTGAACCGTTTTAATGGGCGTACCCTCATCGTCCATCGCGGTTTTCCTGATCAATATTTCAAGGAACTGCTGGAACAGCCTGGTGGAGGCGGGCATTTCCGGATAGATGTGCGGATTCCTCCCGGCACGCCGCCGACACCCATTGAATGGGTTGTTCATCATCACGTCATCCCTCTGGATTTACCCATGCCGCTGCTGGTCAAGGTCGATCCGGACCGTCTGTATTTGCGCCATTTGCTGCATGGTGAGCATGCCGGGCATCCCAGCGAGATTCTCTGGATGCTGGATGCCATCCGTGAGCGTTATCACATGCGTCTGGAGCGCCAGCAGGGCTATTACCAGCCCGTGCCGGGGATGCCCGCAGAAGAAAATGACATTGACTATGACTTCAACAATGACTGATTCCCTGGATGATGCCGCCCTGATGCGTTACTCCCGACAGATTCTTCTGCCGGAAATTGACCTC
>NZ_JBYCKP010000333.1:0-7456 GCF_057473445.1 Acidithiobacillus sp. TH-A36
AAACCGTCGGGCATTTACAGTTGCTGGAGGCTCTGGACTGCCCGGCCCTGCAGGGCTATCTGTTTGCCAAACCGATGCCCGCAGAGGCCGTGCCAGCCTGGGTAAAGGCGTTTAACATAATAAATTACATCGGTAATTCTGCTGCACCACGCAATCACCTCATGGGTATCACGGATACAGGGCTGTTGGGCGCGCACCAGATACGCGTACAAGAATCCATTCAGTACCTCCAGGGGAAGGGCTGTCTGCCGGAGCGGATCTTGGGCCGCGATGATGCAGAACATTGTCATCTGGCCCTGTGGTTGAACCAGCTGCCCGACCGCGCCGCTTTGCCGGTCGACGTGGATCAGCTCCATCACCGCCTGCACCAACTGCTAAGAGATCATGTCGGTCCACCGGGCAGTCCGCAAGCGCGGCAATTAGCTCAGGAGCTGCTGGAAACCAATGCCCAGCTGATAGATGTGTTACACCGCTTTCTGGGGCATCCCCATGTTCGGTAGGTGGGTGCTCTTTACCGGGCCTCAAAGGAAACGGTCTGCGTGGGACGATCATGGGGGGTATGCCAGATGAAGATTGCTAGAAAAATCCATTCCCTGTCCGGAGAAAGCATCACGCCTTTTCAGAAAAGGGTACTCACCCTATTGATCGGGGATTCTGGCCTGTCGGCGGAACGGATGCTTGATATCCTCCTCATGGAGGCCCTCCTGGGCTATTGCGTTGATCGCAGCACGGGGGTCTCTGGTGCTCCGGATATGTCGGCAGCGAGAACCCATGACATTACCCGTCCACAGGGTCCTGAGATCAGTGACCGTGCTTAATGCAGTGGATAAAAAATAGCGAGGAGAGATAACTGTGGCAGAAGAAAGTCAGGCAGTACGGGCATTACTGGAATATCTGGAGGCCCAATTGGAAGGTGATGGGCCGCGTATTGAGCAGATCCTTGTTGAGCACCCCGACTTTGAAGCCCTCGCGCAACCCATGATTTCCCGAGTATTGGGTTTACAGGAAAAAACCCATCAACTGGTGGAGCACTTGCGGGCGGTTACCGTCAATGTGGATGGGGCGGCGGCGGATATTGAAACAGCCATGCAGGAAGTGCAACAAAGTTCTGGTCAGGTTAAATCGGCCATTACGGATAATGTGTCTTCGGTGCAGTTGCTGCTCAAAAAGATTCAGGAAATTAGTCGGGTCGTGGGTACTATCAAGGATATTTCCTATAAAACCAATCTGCTCGCCTTGAATGCGGCCATTGAGGCAGCGCGGGCAGGAGAACATGGGCGGGGGTTTGCAGTGGTGGCTGATGAAGTACGCAGCTTGGCAGCCCATGTTCAGGAAGCAACCGTCGAAATCCGGGAGAGCATGGAACAGATTGCAGATTCCGGAAAAGCCATGCAACAGAAAAACAGCGCAGTTCAGGAGCAGACGGCTGGCGTCGATTCTGTCGTGCAGCGCTTATTGGACAAGTCGCATCATTTGCGGAAGATGACCACGCGATTACAGTTTGAAGCGACACAGGAGACGCACCAGCATTTCGTCGAGGTGGCCTTGCGCGAATCCGAAAAGGGCACCCAGGCACTGTCTCCAGATCACCTGCCGCTGCCCATGGATTCTCATGCCTGCCGTCTGGGGAAATGGTACGATGGTACCGGCCGGATGCAGTTTGCTTCCCTTCGTGGTTTTCAGGACTTGGCCGTCCCGCATCAGCAGATTCATCAGTTAGCCGTTCAACTCCTGCAGGCGGCGCAAGAACATGCACCCGATTTGCCGGCCTTGCGCGAAGCGCTGCAAAAGCAGCACGAAGTATTCCGAAAGGCGTTATCGATGATGCATTCAGACCTGTCTGCTTGAGGCTCTGCAAGTCAGTTTTTTAAATAAAACTCCCCTGGACGGAGGGTCCGGGAAGATTCCGAACGTTTTTTGAGTTCTTCGGCTTTTTTGCAGAGATACAGTTGCTCCGCCTTGGCGCGTTGCGCCTGGGTCAGGGTCATTTTGACCGCAACCAGAGCCCGAAAACCGCGCCCCGCAGGCCGGTTGTCGACCCGGACGATGATGGCAATGGTTTCGCAGGTACCACACTCGGGAACATCAAACGAAGCCAATAGGCTTTCTCCGGGCAGGAAGTCCGTTTCTTCGGTCAGAAAACTGAGTCCGGTCGGACTGAAGTCATAAATGCGGGCAATGGCGGTACGGCCATTTTTGCGTCCGAGAACCACGCTGCCTTCGATTCTGACGCGTTTATTATGACGGGTTTGGCGTTTATGGAGGATTTGGGGCATATCGAAATGCAGATCCCCCTGAAAAATGTACTTAAGTCGCGCAATGAAGGTGTAAATGCGGCTGTCTATTTCCAGAAATATCAGGGTGTTTTGATAATGCTCAGCCGGCAGAAGCGGGTTTTTCGGGGAAAATACCAAACCACCCTGATCACAGCCCCGGAAAACAAAATGTTGCCCGTCTTCACTCGCTTCATCAGAAAACAGCATGGCGTCGGCAGCCGTTGTCGTACATAGATGTTCGGGGATATGGACCTGAATGGATTCTGCAAATTCTGTCAGAACAGCCTGCTGATATTCGACCATGCTGTGCCCTGCGCGCATGGGCAACAGCATCCCTAAGTTGGTATCGTCGACGGAAAGGCTCATGGGTTCGCCAGGCTATGTGAAGTCTGTGGATTCCTCTGCTGGATAATGGTGCCGTATTCTGATGACGGACTGTAACAACGAAGAACATCTGTTGCAAATTTGAAACTATTCAGGTGAAACCACTCGGGGGAATGCTGGCTCTGTGTCATTGCTTGTGTCCAAAACAAACGTCGGCGTTAACGCAGCATCTGGGTCATTTCAGCGGCCTCCATGGGTTTGGCAAACAGATACCCCTGGGCATGCTGTACGCCCATGGCATCCAGGATCTCTGCCGTTTGATGGTCCTCAACGCCCTCTGCGACAACGTGAATCGACAAGGTCTTGGCCATGTCTACCATGGCGCGAACCATCTTGTGATGTTTGGGGCTATTGCGCATGGGATCTACCATGCTTTTGTCGAGTTTGATTCCACTGCATTCCAGTTCCACCAGATACTGCAGGGCTGCCGCACCGGTTCCGAAATCATCCAGCGAAAAATGCAGGCCCAGTTCACGACAGGCCCGGATCATGGCTGCTGTGGCTGGAATGTCACGTAAGGCGACTCTCTCGACGATCTCTAACCAGAGGTGATCCTGCTGCAGGGTGGGGTGACGGCGCAAAGTGTCTTTGAGAAAATCCAGTAATGCCTTGTCTTCGAGTTGTGAGGCTGCGAGGTTGATGTGCACATCCAGGCAGTGCCCCTGGCTATGCCATTGCGCGGCCTGAGCGCAGGCCGTCTCGATGATCCAGTGCCCGACCGCCTGCATCAGGGGGAGGGACTCCAGGATTTCCAGAAATTCTCCGGGGCTCAACAAGCCTCGGGTCGGATGTTGCCAGCGCAACAGCGCTTCAGCTCCGCTGATCTGGCGCGGGGACAGGGTGACAATGGGTTGCCAGTGCAAGCGGAATTCCCCGCGCTCAAGGGCATGCCGTAAATCATGGACGAGCGCTTGCCTTTCGGCCAGGGCCTCGCCAATATCATTATCGTAAAATTGCCATTGATCGCCGCCAGCCTGCTTGGCGGCATACATGGCGAGATCGGCATGATGGACGATTTCTTCGGCGCTCCCATCATCGAAAGGATAGACGCTGACCCCGATGCTCGCGCTGAGCGGCAGAGTGAGTTCCCCCCTATGGACATCCCGGTGTACGGTTTCCACCATTCTTTGGGCGATGGCCTCTGCTTCACTGATGTGGGTCATATCTTGCGCGAGCACCATAAATTCATCGCCCGCATAGCGCAAGACACTGTCTTCGCCGCGCAAGGCGCTGCGTAAATCGTGTGCGACCTGCTGGAGGGTTTCATCGCCGACATGATGCCCGAGGCGATCATTGATGGGTTTGAATCCATCCAGATCCAGAAAGAGCAGGGCAAACAAACACTGGTGGCGTTCCGCGCGGGCCATGGCGGTCGTGATCCGTTCAGTGACCACGCGACGGTTGGGTAAACCAGTCAGCATATCCCGGGTGGCGAGCCCTTCCATGCGTATTTCGAGTTTTTCGCGGTGCAGATTAGCCCCCAGCAGGTCGGTGATGAGGCGCAGGTGATCCCAGCGGTCTTCCGGAATGCGTGTGGGCGGTTGGCTCTGAAACCAGGAGATCGCCAAAACGCCCTGAAGGCCTTCTGGACCGGGTATGGGGATGGCCAGACTCCCCTGCAGACCGGCATCGACAAATTCGGGCATGGCATACATGGATTGGGGATAGTCGGGGACATAAACCGGCTCTCCCCGCTGCAAGGCAGCACCGGATGTGCCCAGATGATCGGGGAATGACCAGCTGGCAAAGGCCTGATAAGCCATCGGCAGACCATGAAAAAACCGATACTGGAGTTGTTGTCCTTCTGTCTGGCAGAGCAGGCCAGCACCGTCGGCCTGAGCCTCCATAATGGCCAGTTTCGCGGCTTCATGGAAAAATGCCTCCAGATCATAGACCCGGGCCAGTTGACGCAGCGCCAGAATGGCATCGTGTAGGCGTTTGCGTTCATAGGCCGTGCTCATCGCATATTGGCAGGCATCCAGCAAACGCAGTAGGGGCGTGATCCCGGCTACCGGGTCGGTCTGTTCCGTCACCGCCACACGAATGGCTTCACGGGTAAGAGATGTGCGCAGAAAAGTGAAAGTAGCCCAGATTTGCGGCAAAGGAATGGCCAGTTCGATATGCCGCTCTCCCATATGCCGCTGGGTATTCCAAAAAGCGCCATCGTAGGGACCGGCAAACAGCTTCTCCAGCCAGTCTTTTTGCATGGCCCGCAAACGGGCGGCCTGATCTGCGTCGCCGGGCAGGTTTGGGGGTTCGGGTTGGCTTTGTATGTGTCTGTACAGATCTTCGGCCAGTTCCGCCAGACGCGGGCGGAGGGTAGTCCCAAGACGTTTCAGGAGCAACGTGTCCTGTTCCGAGAAGGCGATCGGTGCGGCACTTTCGGGTCCTGCGGATGTCGTCGTCACCAGATGCGGTCCAGACCTGGATGGAAACTGTGCGCGGGTTTGGCTGCGCCATATGGGGGGTTATCCGGTTTCGAGATCATCTTCCCGCCCTTTCTCCAGCAATATACGGAGTTCCGCATCCACCACCAGGGTCTCAATGGTGTCATTCAGAGCGGTCCCAAAGTGGATATTCAACTGTTGCAAGGCCTGCAGCCTGCAAGGCTTGCCACGCGGCATCGGACACATGCACATTGACCTGATGGTTCCGAGTGGGTGGCGTTTTTTTACGGACGCAGTGGGGCGTTTTATGGGTACTATCGGCATCCATGATCATTTCCTGTCAGGCCAACCGCCCGATCAGTATGTGACTGCATATAACTCCGGTCAAATCTATCTGGAAACAAATTTCTTCTGGTGGTGGAGGCCGCGCCTACCCTACTCATGGCTAACACCGGGGCGGTGCATGGTCAGAGCTTGTGATCGTTCAGCTTTCAGCAAATGCCAAAGTGAATCTCCTCCAAACCGGATGATGTCTAATGGAAAAACTCATTGTTTCTTGATCGAGTCCAAGGAATACCCTGTTGAAATGCTCAACTGTAGGTCATAGGTGTTTCACTACGACCTTTTATTCGTGGGGGATGATCATGACGATTGTTACCAACTTTATTTGCACAAAATTTAGGGGCTTTGATCTTGAGCGGATGAAAAGTTACCAACTTTATTTATTTTTGAAAATCTCAATACGCTAATTTTAGGGGCCTATAACTTGAAAAAGTTACCAACTTTATTTGCATGCTACAGATGTTGTTAACGGACAATAGAGTATCATCCTTGCGTTTCCCCTGAATTAAGGGGGGCTGGATTTGCTTGACAGACGCACCCGACTCTACCGCGAATAATGCAGGCATGGTCAGGGGGTGGCGGTACTCGGCGAGGCCATTGCTCACGGACGACTGGTTGCCATAGCATTCTCTATGATCTGATGACTGGTAAAGACCGATAGCGGTCATTCATCGGCGGAAGGCAAATGACGTCATTCGACCTGTCTTCATGATTGGGGTGGCTGGAGAAGAAGATTGGCCCTTAATTTATCTTGCATGCAACTTGGAATGTTACGTTGCACCCGCCGTTACTGAAGTATAATTTAATTTATATAAACAATATTTTTATTTTAAATCTTGTATTTTTTCCGCACACAAATATCCTGACAAGGCTAATCGATCCAATGGCACTTCTCTCCATAAAGGGGTCCCTTCCAGATCTAATGTCCAAAATCCCATTTTGGCCGTTTTTGTGCATACCCATAAAAACCGTTGATCGATTTTCTTTAACAATATCCATTTTTTTTCATCTTTTTTAGGCTGTGCAAACAAACGACCAAAAATGGGGGATGTTGAGCTCAATGCTTCACTGGCGTATCCAGAAAACCATTCGTCGCTCAACATCGGTGCATTGATCGCCGGACTCAAAGCCTTTTTGTGATGAAAAGAAAACAGCATGTAAATGCCACCAAGCATTAACAAAAAAAGGATGAAGATAATGATCGATAGAAAAATTGAACGGGGCAAACTCAGATCGAGGCCTGATGAGGGCAACATAGTTGCTTCCCTACAGGCCCAGAGCTAAAAGACTTGTGCGGCGCGAGACAATAAAATGCGGCGCCAATATTTTACTTGTTGAACAGGCACCCCGTATTGTCGGGCAACAGCCGTTATCTGCTCCGATCCATACCTGCAGGCGGCCAGGGCAATCATTGCTTTGATGCTGGCGTCTGGTTGCCAGGCGTGCTTACTCAATCTCTCCTCGGGAAAGAGACGCCATGCATTTTCCAAGAGGTGATGCCAACTCTTTCTGATCAGCGTTGCCTCTACGCCCAGTTCATGGCCAAGCCTTTCGAATGACCAGGCGCGTTTTCTGACAGCGAGCAGAGCAAGGCTCGCACAAAGCGCTGAGGAAACTTTTACCGATTCAATCATGAGAAACTCCTTGACCATTTTCCATAATCATTACGCTGTTTCAGAACATGAAGCCGGTTTCGACCATGCCGCGCAGTTGTGTCGTGTTTGTACCATTTGCTCCCGAAAAGCCATCACCCTTGGGGCAGGAAGCAGCTACATAGGAAAGTTCAGCCCGGGCGAAGAACCCGCCACTCTGATAGGTCGGGGTCAGCGTGATGGACCAGGCGTGGGAATCGGCGGGGAGGTCAGTCAGTGATGAAGCGATGGCGTTAAGCCCCTCACCCGTTTTTCCGCCCACTTCCAGATACTCGGCACGCGCACCCAAAGAGATTGTTTGGGTAAAGCTATAGTCGGCCAATAGAGCGCCGCCATAATTATCGAATGCGTGCGGTATGCCTAGATGTGTCGACTTGGGTGTGTGCATGTACTGGAAATAGGGTTCAATCACCCA
>NZ_JBYCKP010000334.1:0-1651 GCF_057473445.1 Acidithiobacillus sp. TH-A36
GTTCTTGCAACACTGTTCCCGATAAGACACAATCACCGTGTCATTAGCGACACAACTGTGGGCGGAGGATACAAATGAAAAAATCACGGATTTTAGGGGTGGCAGTAGCAGCGACTCTGGCAATGGGCATTTCCAGCAGCGCTTTTGCAACGGATGGTTATCAGTTGATTGGTATTGTCAGTATGCCATGGGTATGGGGGGCGCGGTTGTAGCAGCACCGGATGATCCTTTGTCTGCATCAATTAGCAATCCGGCCGGGTTGGCCCTGATGACCCCGCAGGCAGCTTTTTCGGCTGAAATTTTCAACCCTACTCGCAAAACCAATCTAGGTTTTGGCGAAATTGGTAGCCACACTAATATTTATGGTGTTCCTGCCATTGGTTGGGTAGCCCCAGCTTTTGGTGATGGTATTGTATTTGGTGGCGGGGTATATGGTACTTCTGGTTTGGGTGTGAATTATATTCAAACGGGTTTGCCAGGTCAGCCTGGTTTCCCAAGTAGCTATGCTCAAGCATTCAGCAGTATTAACTTTATGCAGCTTGCTCCTTCCATAGCGATGAAAGTAAATCATCATTTGGCCGTTGGCGCTACTTTGAATGTAGCGGCAGAACAGGCATCTTTCCAACAGACGATGACTGGATATACATACGGTGTAGTAGGCGGTACATCAACAGATCCGAAATTTGGTGCAGTTCCTGTAAATGGTGGCCTGAATTTGTCATCACCATCATGGGCCTATGGTGTAGGCTTTACTCTTGGTGCGCTGTATCAAGTCAACGATATGGTAACCCTGGGTTTTACGTATAAATCACCAATCTGGTTTACGCCTTTAACCTGGCAGGCTGGAACACAAAATGGCCCTAGCGGCGCGACGGGAACTGCTGGCCAATATAGTGGGCGTTTAAATTATCCGCAGCAGATTGCTTTAGGTTTGGCTATTCACCCGACCAAGCAATGGTTGATCAGTGTTGAGGGGCAGTGGATTAATTGGCGCAATACTTTGAATACATTTCAAATTTATGGTCCTTGGACTGGGCAGGGTAGTGTCAGCCTGGGTACGCACTGGAGTAATCAGTGGGTCGCGAATATCGGCACGCAGTACGATATCAATAACTGGCTGCAGGTCAGGGCAGGCTACACTTATGGCAGTAACCCCATTCAGGCAAGCAATATAGGTAACAACCTGTTGTTCCCAGCTGTGGTGCAAAACGCCATCACTTTCGGTTCCACCCAGAAACTCGGTATGGGCTGGAAATTAACAGAAGCCTACATGCATTCCTTCAGCAATACTTTGACAGGGGGAGTATCTCCATTCACTCAACCTGGGGAAACTTTGGCTACCCCCAGCGCCACCCTCGCCGAAAATTCCTTCGGTCTGCAAGTCGGTTACGACTTCTAAAATTATACCCCTCCTCAGGGTACGTGGGAGACGGGCAACCGTCTCCTTTTTTTGTGTTCAGGTTACGGGGCCGCGTTGACGGCGCAAAATCCCTTACCTTGCACCGCAGGGGGTTTTTGCGCGAAACTGGCCTGAATCCGATCAGCAAGGAATCTAAGGAAACTCATGAAGTCCATACCGATTACTGATGTCAGTAGCCTCAAAAATGAACTCAACAAATACAAGATGGGGAAAAAGCTGGAAATTCCCCGT
>NZ_JBYCKP010000335.1:0-1824 GCF_057473445.1 Acidithiobacillus sp. TH-A36
ATGCACTTCCCGCTTTTCTCGCGGTAGTCGTCCTGACCATGATTGCGACAGAAATCTTTGATCCCCGCGCACTCTGGGCCGCTTATCTAATGGAACCCCATGAATAATCCTTTGCCAACTGCAAAAATTCGACGCTCCCGCTGGCCCGGTTTGATCTGGGCCGTGCCTGTCGCAGCCCTCGCCATTGTGGCCTGGTTGGCCTTACGCACCTACATGGACCAGGGACCTTCTGTAACCGTGCAATTTGCGACTATGGGCGGCATCAAAGCCGACCATACGGTAGTGAAATATCGTGGTGTTACCGTTGGTCACGTCACCGCTGTCAAGCTGTCAAAATCCCTTGGAGAAATTTCAGTTTCCATTCGTTTTGATAATTATATGGCACACCATCTGGGCAAAGGCACACGCTACTGGATTGCCGGGGAGAAAGTCAGCTTTTCCAACTTAGGCTCTCTAAAATCCATCATCGCCGGCCCCTACATAGGCATTGATCCGCATAGTGGCCCCACACTCCATCATGTCATCGGACTGAATGAAGAACCCGTTCTGAAAAGTGAATCCCAAGGCATTACCCTGATTTTGCACGCTCCGGAGAAAGGGAATATTTCACGCGGTGCACCCATTCTCTACAGAGGTGAACAAGTCGGTGAAATACGTGGGGAAACCTTGCAAAAAAATGGCGATGGCTTCGAAATTTACGCTTTCATTCCCGAAAAAAGCTTACACTTGGTCAATAAGCATAGTCGTTTCTGGAGTTCAGGCAATATCGCTGTCAGCCTGTTTGGTGAGCACCCTGGCGTTCATATACCCGCTATTTCTGCACTATTAAGCGGCGCCATCAGTTTTTCCACCCCCAAAACTGGCAACCCCTTGGTTAATAATGAGCATTTTCGCCTTTATGGCAATGCTGCTGCGGCAAAAAATGCTCCTCTCGAAAATGCTGTGGCCTATCAAATGCAAATGCCTGGTGGTCCACAGGGATTGAAATCCGGTGCCGCCGTCATGCTGGAAGGGACCCGTGTGGGTAGCGTCACGGCCGTACACATGTTTTTTGATACTCAGCGGCAGGTGCTCTTGACGGACATCCACATCCAGATCAATCCCGAGGCGATTCCCCTTCGTCATGGACAGCCATGGGACATGGCCCAGCCTTCAGCACAAATGAACGGGATTCTTCGCCACCTGATTGCCCAGGGCTTACGGGCGCAACTGGGGAGCACTGTTCCGATGCTGGGTTCCAAGGTCATTGATCTCGGTCTGGTTCCAGGTGCAAAAGCTGCCCGTTTGCTGCCGGGTCAACCGCCCATCATTCCCATGGTCCATGAAGCAGGCATTCAAAACAGTGTTCGTCAGTTGAATGGCATACTGACCAAAATCCATGCGCTTCCTCTCCAGAAAATTGCCGCCAATCTGGATCAACTCAGCCAGAATCTGGCGACCTTAAGCAACTCTCCACAAACCCGCGAGACCTTGCAACATGTGCAGCAGACTATGGCCCATCTGGATGCGTTGACACGCACGGCCAACCAGCAATTACCGGCTATCCTGAAATCTCTGAAAGGGGCCAGCCACGAGGCGCATGCCGCCTTGCAGGCAGGTAATGCCCTGCTTCATAGCCAGGGAAGTGCCGCCAATGCGCCAGAATCCACGACCCTCCCACGCGCTTTGTATGAATTATCACGAACCGCCCAGTCATTGCGGGAATTGACCGATTATTTGGACAGTCACCCCAATGCCCTGATTTTTGGAAAAAGACCATGACATTGCACCGAAAACTCCTCTTGTTGGGAATGGTGGCGGCACTCGCTGGCTGCACTTCCGTAC
>NZ_JBYCKP010000336.1:0-2075 GCF_057473445.1 Acidithiobacillus sp. TH-A36
TACCCATGCACGGCACCACCATACTTTGCGTGCGACGCGGCAGCAATGTGGTGATGGCCGGAGATGGTCAGGTAACTTTTGGCAATACCGTCATGAAAGGCAATGCCCGCAAGGTAAGGCGTATTGAACCGGGGGTATTGACTGGCTTCGCGGGTGCTACCGCCGATGCTTTTACCCTGCTCGAACGCTTTGAGGCCAAACTGAAAGCCCATCCTGGACAACTGGCCAAGGCGGCTGTTGAACTCGCCAAAGAGTGGCGCACCGACCGGGTATTGCGGCGCCTGGAAGCGATGCTGGCCGTTGCAGACGATAAGCAAAGTCTGATTATTACCGGCCAGGGCGATGTGCTGGAACCGGAATTCGGCATTATTGCCATTGGCTCCGGTGGTCCCTTTGCCCTTTCTGCAGCCCGTGCCCTGCTTGAAAATACCGAGTTGCCGGCCCGTGAAGTCGCCGAACGGGCGCTGGGCATCGCCGGGGACATCTGCATTTATACCAACCACAACCATACGATTGAAGAACTATGAGCATGTCTGAAATGACCCCCCGTGAAATCGTCCAGGAACTGGACAAGTACATCATCGGCCAGTCTGACGCCAAGCGTGCCGTGGCTATTGCCCTGCGCAACCGCTGGCGGCGCGGCCAGGTGCCTGCCCCCCTGCATCAGGAGATCACCCCCAAGAACATCCTGATGATTGGGCCTACCGGCGTCGGCAAAACCGAAATTGCCCGCCGTCTGGCGCAATTGGCCAATGCCCCTTTCATCAAGGTGGAAGCCACCAAATTCACAGAAGTGGGTTACGTCGGCAAGGATGTGGAATCCATTATCCGCGACCTGACTGAAACGGCGGTAGACATGATTCGTAGCGAACGCCAAACGGCCATGCGCCAGCGCGCTGAAGAAATGGCCGAAGAACGCATTCTCGATGCGTTGATTCCCGGCCCCCGGGACAGCACGGTGCCACGCAGCGATGAAGGGACCCGCCAAAAATTCCGCAAGATGCTCCGCGAGGGCAAACTGGATCAGCAGGAAATCGAAATTGAGGTTGCGGCTCCCAAAGCGGGTGTGGAAATCATGGCGCCAGCGGGTATGGAAGAAATGACCAACCAGCTGCGGGATATGTTCTCCAATATGTCCCAGGGTAAAACCAGCACCCGCAAGGTGCCGGTGGCGGAAGCCCGGCGTCTGCTGACGGATGACGAAGCTGCCAAGCTGGTCAATGAAGAAGAAGTACGCGCCCTGGCCCTGGAAAGAGTACAGTCGGGCGGCATTGTTTTCATCGATGAAATCGACAAGGTGGCGGTGCGCTCCGGTAGTCAGCAGGGTACCGACATTTCCCGGGAAGGGGTGCAGCGGGATTTGTTGCCGCTAGTGGAAGGATCCAACGTCAGCACCCGTTATGGCGTGGTGAAAACCGATCATATCCTGTTCATTGCCTCCGGGGCATTTCATCTCAGCAAACCTTCGGACCTGATCCCGGAACTGCAGGGACGACTCCCTATTCGCGTAGAGCTGGATGCCCTGAGTGCGGCAGACCTGGTCCGTATTCTGCAGGAGCCGGAAAACGCGCTGGTGCGCCAGTACAGCGCCCTGCTCGCCAGTGATGGGGTCACCCTGCAATTTACTGATGATGGCGTACGACGCATAGCCGAAATCGCGCAACAGGTCAACGAACGGGTCGAGAACATTGGCGCCCGTCGCCTGCATACCATCATGGAACGCCTGCTGGAAGAAGTGGCTTTTTCAGCGCCAGACCTGAGTCAGCCCAGCGTCGAGGTCAATGCAGAATATGTGGATGGGCGCTTGCAGGATCTGGCCCAGGACGAAGACCTGTCCCGCTATATTTTATAAATTGGGTTGTTTTACCGGAATGGAACTCAGGGCTTGAGATAAAACGCTCCAGCCGCCTGGGCTTGGGCAATGGCAATGACGCCCGCCGGAACCAGATGACTGCCAGCAGGCCGGGCGGCAGGGTCAAGGCCCATGTTGCGCAGACTGTTTTCACAAAAATCCACACATAAACCGGCGCTGATCCGCTCTTCGATTTCCCGCCGCCAGTGACCATGCGCCCACA
>NZ_JBYCKP010000337.1:0-3677 GCF_057473445.1 Acidithiobacillus sp. TH-A36
CCGCAGCGAAAAAGCAAGGGCGCACTTATGCAAACTCTGCGAGTTTGCGTGCGGTCAAGGCTCCGCCCCGACACCCCGTAGGAGGAGGAGGCCAGAATGGCGATCTATCATCTCTCCGTCAAAGCCATCAGCCGATCTGCAGGCCGCAGCGGCACGGCTTCCTCCGCGTATCGTTCCGGCGAGAAGATCGAAGATGAACGGACGGGAGAAGTACACGACTACACCCGCCGAAGCGGGGTTGAGTCCGCCGATCTGGTGTTGCCGGAAGATGCCCCCGACTGGGCAGCGGACCGGGCGGCATTGTGGAATGCCGCCGAGCAGGCGGAGACCCGGAAGAACGCAACGGTTGCCCGCGAGTTCGAGATTGCCCTGCCCGAAGAACTGCCCCCTGCCGAGCGGCGGCGTCTGGCGCTGGATTTTGCGGGAGAGCTGGTCCAGCGGCATGGCTGTGCAGCGGATGTGGCCGTGCATGCGCCGGGGAAAGCCGGAGATCAGCGCAATCACCATGCCCACATTCTGCTGACGACCCGGCGGATAGGACCAGACGGGTTTACCGAAAAGACGCGGGAACTGGATGACCGGAAGACGGGCAAAGAACTGGTGAGCGAATGGCGGGAACGGTTTGCCGAGCTACAGAACGCCCGATTACAGGAAAACGGCATAGCCGCCCAGGTGGATCACCGCAGTCTGGCGGAGCAAGGTCAGGATCGGGCACCGACCCGGCATCTGGGGCCAGCGGCCAGTGGTTATGAGCGGCGGACCGGGCAACCGAGCCGCCGAAGGCTGGATTTTGAGCAGGAAGTTTCGGAACGATTAAAGCTGGCCAAGGAAGCGGGTGAGCTGGAGCGGCAAGACCTGGCGGTAGATCAGAGTATTCTTGATCTATCCGGCGACCTGGAAGCCGCGCGCGCCGAGCGGGACCGGATAATCCGCGAAGAGATTGCCCAGGGGATTGCAGACATTCGGAAGCAGTTTGCCCAGTATCAGGAGATAGAAGCGGGCAAGCAGCAGGCGCGGGAGGCCTTTGAGCGGTTTCAGGCGGAGCAGCAGTTGCAACGGGAGCAGGAGGTAGAGCGGCCAGCGCCTCGGGAATATGAGCTGGATGGTCCTGAGTTGTGATGTTAGTGTTACAGTAACGGTTTATTACTGTGACAAGTTGCGTATATGGTGCTTTTCCGGGGACGCTTGGGCATATTTTGGGCAAAGCGCCAAAAATCACGGCATGGCACAGGCTGAAACGCCTATTTTTACTGGTGTTTTAACATGCCGACCAGCGGATTAACAATCCGATGGTCTGTGGAATGGCCGTTACAATAATACGCTAACGCGACTGGTCGGCCGGCCTCAAACCCGGTGCCTACTACGCTTCCCAAAGCTCATTCGAACAGCATCTCTGCAGTCAGTCCTTCCGCTTTGATGTGGTCTCGTAATATTTCCAAAGCTTCCGATTGGATCTGGCGAACGCGTTCTCGCGAGACGCCCATGCGGTCCCCAACTTCTTTAAGGCTGTTTTGGTCTGTCCCATCAAGACCAAAACGCCAGAAAATCACTTGCCGATGTTTTTCTGGCATGTGATCCACCCATTGATGAACGTGTGATGACAAATCACGCGCAGTTAAAGCTTCTTCTGTGCTGCCGCTAGGGTCAGGGATGATGTCGGCCATGGAACTAGCCCTGTCGTCATGACTAATCGGCGTATCGAGGGGCATCACCAGCACGTCTTTTTTGAGGTACTCGTGAATTTCACTTACCGGCCATTTTATGGATTCTGCTATTTCTTCAGGCGTAGGTGTACGCTGTAAAATAGTCTCTAATTCACGAGCGGTGCGTAAGATCGCGCTGAGTTTTTTCATGACGTGAACAGGGATACGAATCGTGCGTGCCTGATCCATTATGGCCCTCTCGATACTCTGACGAATCCACCAAGTAGCGTAGGTCGAGAAACGAAAGCCTTTTTCGGGGTCAAATTTTTCAACCGCATGCATCAGCCCCAGATTGCCTTCTTCAACCAAATCCAGAAGAGGAAGATCATGGCGTAGATAACGCTTAGCCAAATTGACCACCAGACGGAGATTGCTGACGATCATCATGTTTCTTGCGTCCATGTCTCCGGCTTGGACCTGCCGGCCAAGAGCCACCTCTTCTTCTGCCGTCATTAACCCTTGCTGACGGATTTCTCTCAGATAGCAGTGTGTGGAGTCTGTACCGGATGATTCTTCTATATATTCTTTCATCTTTCCTGTTGAGCTCACAGATGGTTTTTTCTCGCCACTACTCTTTGATTTCATTACGGATCGAAAAGATATCAACTTATTGCTTGTCACCGTACAAATTGTTAAGCATCACATGCAAATAACTTCTTTGTGCTTCAATACGTAAAGTGCGTACTTCTTGCAACCGTGATTCTACCCAGGCGAATGCTTTCGTCTTGTTACCCCTATAATCAATGAGAGTCTTCCAGTCTGTTTCGCTGACCCCAAAGTTGAGCAACACCTGACTATCTTGAGGAGATAGGTCAACGAACGCTGCTAATGATTCCTTGGTTGTTTTATAGCTTTGCAGATTCATTGGCGTTGTCCTAGCGGTAGCACTCAAACATTACATATTATTATAATTATTTAATCTGTAAAGGCATAACGATAATTATTGATGGGGTGATCGACTCATCCGAATCTCTACGGCATCCTGCAAAAACAGAGAGGTTTATATATGTCCAAACTAGAACATACCCAGAAATCCGATACCCAAACGATCTCCGCAGAACAGCACTACCGTATGGTTGCTGAAGCGGCCTACTACCTGGCCGAGCGGCGCGGTTTTCAAGAGGGGGATGTCATGGCCGACTGGCTACAGGCAGAGATTGACATAGAGCGCATGCTCGAAGCGCCCACTCCCAAAACCCCGACAAAAAGGAAACCCCGAACAACCACGCTGAAGACCAACGCAAAAAACATCCCTGAGGTATTATGAGTGCAAATCATGGTTTGCTGATCGTTGATCTCCAATATGGATTCTCGCCCAGTCCTGATCTGGTAGAAAGGGTGAGGGATACGGCGGAAGACTATGCCGTGGTCGTCGCGACACGTTTTCTGCCAGCGCTGGGCAATCCGCTCATGCAGCGCCTGGACAGGCCTCGACTGGAAGGCGATGCGGTCATTGATGTGGGGCATAATCTGGTGATCGACAGGCCTGGTTATGGTCTGGACCAACCCGCTTTGGATGCCTTGCGGGGTTTTTCGGAGGTCACGGAATGGGGTTTGATTGGCGGGCATACGGGCATTTGTTTACTCGCCTGCGCCTTTTCCCTCTGGGATGCTGGTCTCCCCATGCACGTCATTCGACCGTTTTGCTTTTCCGCACCGGGCGACACCTGCGAGGTCATAGACACGCTTTTCCAACAGCACTTCGCGGTTTAGGTGGCCGAAGCCCAATGGGAGAATTATTCAATGATCTGGGCGACGCCATCCTCTGGTGAGGAACTATTACACGAGACACAATGCGTCATTCTGTCTTGTAGCCCCAAAACCCTGAACGGCAGATCGCCCGGTTTTGCTCGGTTCCTCTGACACCCAGGAGGGCCGATTATGGGACATTACGATATAGCCTTCTTTTCTGCTGACTGTGGACGCCCGCCAAGTCGTCCGTTTCTTCGGGCTGCCGCTGCCTTGGCGGGGCTT
>NZ_JBYCKP010000338.1:0-1089 GCF_057473445.1 Acidithiobacillus sp. TH-A36
ATCCAGAGAAATGCGCGTTTGGCCGAAGGCTCTGGCCAGCAACAATACCGTGGTTATCTTGAGTCTCTTTTGCAACTGGAACCGCCGGGGGAAGCCAAAACGCTTGTAACGGAAACCTTGTCTGCGCTGGCTCCCGGCTCCTATCTCTTGATGGAAGTACGGATGATATTGAAGATTGTTACGGATCCGCAGGGGAAAGTGGATATGCAGTCCAGCAACTTTATCGCCCCTGCCGAATCCAGCGAGGATGCTGATGCCCTTTGACACGACCGACGTAGATCGGATTAAACAGCAGGTCGCAAGACACTTTTATTTTCGTCGGCGTAAGTACGGAATGCCGGTCAGTGAAGATTTGCAGGACGAAGCCGTGCAGGAAGTCTGTATGGCTTTACTGCAAATGCCGGAAGAAGAAATCACCGGGGAGCAAATCACCGCACTGGTTCGTCTAAAGGTAGAAAACGTCCAGAAATCTTCGGTCCACTGGTATCTCAGAACCATGCCACCGGAAGCCATGCCGGAACCTGCAGGCGCGGACTCTGATGATCCCCTGGAAAGAGTAGCGCAGGCTGAAAATATCCATTTGCAGGAATCCGAAAAGGAAGCAGCGTTACAGCGTTTGCGTGGTGCTCTAAGTTCCTGGTCTGATCCAGATTCGCAGCCGGAAAAACGCATCGAGCGCGGATCGGCGGCCACAGAAATGCGCGGTTCAAACGCGACGGAATCAGCCGACCGATTGCGCGAGCTGATAGAGGTCACGGGATGGACGCAAAGAGAGGTCTGTCATTACCTGCATATCACCCCAAGCAGTTTGCGTGAGATTCTGTACCGGAAAGGCGAACTGTCCATGGAGCATCATCATCGGGTCATGCAGGCAGTCCGGATACAACAGGAATCCCGGCCATGGACCTGGCCGGAGCTGATTGAAGACGGCTGCCAGAGCACGGGCAAGGATGCCGTGGCTTTCAGCAAATACCTGGCGGATATTATGGGCGTAAGCCCACGAAGTATCCGGCGCTGGAGTCAGGGAGAGTCCGGGGCAAAGAGGAACCTGAAACTGGCTCTGGAAATCCGCAATCGCGGGTGGAAACG
>NZ_JBYCKP010000339.1:0-20911 GCF_057473445.1 Acidithiobacillus sp. TH-A36
AAAGTTACCGACTTTATTTGTTTTTGAAAATTTTGATGTGCCAATTTTAATGGCTTAGCCCGGATAAAAGTTACCAACTTTATTTGCATCCTACACCCGCCGTCGCATTAATTCTGGCGAATTACACGGATGCCAGCGGGAAAAGGATGGTAGCGTAGATTTGACACGCACCCGGTAACGGATTATTTTTATATAAAACATTGTTAATTCACAAGGAAAGGAAAAATGAAACAGGTCCCCTTCATCAACCATCCGGATCAGCCCATGACCCAACAGGATCTGCACAATCTGATCCTGCAGTTGGCGGCCAAACAGACTTTGGCGGAAAAGATGATGGTGAAATACCGGTATGGAGGCTGGCATCTGGCGCTTTCCCTGCTGAAGAAGGAATACGAGACCGAACCCCGGGGCGTAATCCGGCGTATGGCCGAGTACGTGGTAGAGAGCTTGCACCGGGATAAACAGGATGATGAGGATACCGGCAGTTTTTTGATGGAGGACCTGTCGATTCAGGGGCCGGGGAGTACCGATGTCCGGGATGTGGTCGTGTCCTGGGGGCAGAAACCGGAGGATCTCGAAAAGGAGATAATCAGTATCCGGCGCTGTCTGGATACGCTGGGGATTTTTGATACGCAGGGCACGCGGGATTTTGGGGTGCATGCAGATACCGGCGAAACCCCCGTAGGGCAGGTATCGTTTCGTTTTGAAAATGCGACGCACGAAGTACGGGCCAGTGGCCACTTACGGCTGCGATCCATTATGACGGCTTTGGGGCATGTTTTGCCGGGGATGGGGAAGGCCGAGATCGGCGGTCATACCAGTTTTCGGATTCCGTTTCAGGACTCCCGGGAGAAATTTATTGCCGCATTGCTGGCCTTGCAGTTGCAGAGCGATGAAAAACTGATCGGCTGCTCGGGCCTTTGCAGGGAACGAGACAAACTTTCGAACATAGAAGAACCAGCACTTCTGAAAGAAAAATGGGAGCAAATCGTTGTTCCGGGCAGAACGTACCTTAAAAATATATTGGCCGCGATGGACGATCAAATGCGAACAGCGTTTGATGCGCATCCATCAAGTAGAGGACGATCCCTGATGTATTATGAGCAGTGCCTGTCTGCCTTGGAACGCGGCAATCTGGAACTTGCCATTAAGGAACTGGACAGCGTGCGGCGTCTGGCGCTGCCGGTGCAAAAGGCGATGGGAGAGAACTATTACCTGTTTGCCGCCAACGTCATCATGCAGGCGCAATTGCAGATGCTGGAGAAGGACATTGACAAGACTCTCCAGGATCGCTTCGGGGTGTCGTTACTCGAGGTCCGCTCCAGATCGTCGCAGAATGCGCCGGATGCTCCGTTACCTGTCGATCCTACGCCACCGCCTTTCCTGCGCAAAGGACGGCGACCGTGAGCAAAAATCTGCCGGAAAGCCTCGATAACCTCACTCATAGAACCCAAAAATACCGGGCGAACCGCAGGGCTGAAGGCTCCGCGCGGCTAGACCTGTGGATTCCGCCCGAGGTGGAACAGAAATGCCAGAAATTGATGCAAGCGCGGGGTTTGGGACGTAAGGAGCTGATCGTAGCGCTCATCATGGAAGCTACCGAAACATTACTGGATGTACCGACGAGCAAGGAGAATGATGCATGAAAAATTCGCGTAAATCACCGTGTTTATCCCTGCAGGTTGCCGCAACACTGCTGGCGGGCAGTGCGGTTCTCTGGACGCCATTGGCCCATGCCGGACTGCTTGGCGCACTCAATGACGTGGCCAATGCCGCCGAAGACTCAGGCGTGAATGTGCCCAGCAGTGTCTATGCAGCCGGGCAGGTGGCCAACGACTTGCAATCAGCGGGGCAAGCGGCTTCGCCCACGACCCCGCAACCGGTTGCACAGAAAACCGGGGGCTGCCCGCCCGGATATACCTGTACACCACGGAAACCCGCACCAGTCTGCCCGCCAGGGGACACTTGCACCCCGCGATCTGCAGCACAGCCGCAACCTACAGCACAGCCGCAATCCACTGAAGCGTCGGACAATGCCATCCTGCAATCGCAACTGGGATTTTCCATTCTGCCCAGAGAACGGGCACATTTGCATAATCCGAATTACATCCAGTTTGTCATGCCGACGCGCAGTTTCGTCACCGTGAACGATCCGATCATTGATACTATTAGCAGTGGTGGTTACTACACCAAGTTTGAGGTAAGCCGCAACAATCGGCAGTTACCGTATTTGTCTCCCGCAGATTGGCGGAACTACATCGTGGAAACCTATCGCGTTTGGCCCTCAGCGGCGCCCATTCCCACACAAAGTCTGGTTCCTGGTGATACCCATGGGGGACTTTATACGGTGGCTCAGAACAAGTACCAGTTCGTCACCCGCCATGCGGTGAGTTTTTTCATGGGCAACGCCCAGGGTGCGGCCAAGATTGCGGAAGAACGGGCACATGGTCAGCATGTTCCTAACCTTTGGGTCGTTCTGGATCCTGACTGTACCCTTTCCCATGATTTTTTCCTGCAAGGGGAAAAATATGCCGATGCGGGTCAGATCGACATTCATGCCATTGTGGGGGGAATGGATGCCGGGAGTCCCGGTCGGGCGGAGGCGATCCTGTCCTCCCTTGTGCCCGGTGCATCGGGTGCGGACGGGGCAGAAAGGGCCCAAAAAGCGCTGGCCCAGGATTACGATGATTTTTCCTACAGTCCGGAAGTGGGTGGGATTGCGCCCATGCATGGGGATGCGGCTGCACGCCATCTGGTCCATATCAACGACCGTCTGGCTTATGCCATCGGGCATACCTATGCCAGTAGTGGCGATGCGGTTGTGTATCCAACCATGCTGTTCCGTTACCAGGGCACGGATTATCTCTATGCCAACATCCATTCATCGCCTATTTGGTACACCGCCTTGCTGAACAAACTGGCAGGCGTGTAGCCCGTCTCAAAGCAAATGCGTTTCAGCGCGTCATCACAGGTTGAAATGCCATACAGATAATGCAGAAAGGAAAATTTATGAGTTCATTTTACGCAAATCGGTTTCCTGCACCCGATTTTATTTTGCGGGATTGGCTTGCGTTGGATCGGACGGTTCTCGCCAATGAACGTACCATCCTGTCTTTTACGAGAACCGCGCTGGTCCTTATTTTGGCCGGCATGACATTCATCCGGTTTTTTGGCTCCAATCAGTGGGCCTATCTGGGTTATGTGACTTTGACGGTTGGTATCGTTTTGTGGCTGACCGGCTTTCGTATCTATCTCAAGAAGAAACGGGATTATCAAGCCTATGTCCACGAACTAAAAGCGTATGAGGGCGATGATGAAAAAGCAGCCCTATGACAATTATGCCCGGGACAAATTGGTATTACGGGACTGGCTGGCCATGGATCGCACCGCCTTTGCCGCCACCCGCACATTCAATGACTATCTCAAGATTTTCATGACGGCCATTCTGGCTACACTGGTTTTCCTGGCGATATTCAAAGGGAATTTTTGGGAGGTGCTGTTCTATCTGGGTTTCTTCGCGGCAGCGATTTTACTGGTGGCGGGGATTCTGATACTGGCGCAAGCCTATCTGCATCATCGGAATCTCCATCATGGATAAATTCGCGCTGCATGCAGATAGGCATCGGGATCATTTTCACCGCTACCCAAAGATGATCTTCAAAGATTGGCTGGCACTGGACCGGACCGTCGCGGCCAATAAGCGCACTCTGTACGCTTTCATGCGCACGACCATAGACTTTAACGTGTCCGGACTTGTGTTTATCCGTTTCTTTGATTACCCCTGGATCAGGGCTGTTGGTTGGGCCTTTCTGGGTATATCTGTCTTGTTAGGCGGATATGGACTGGCCCGCTATTTTCAAGTGAAAAAGCATTATCTGAGCCTTTTGGAGCATACACCGCACGACTGAACAAACGGCAGGCGTGTAGTGGGCATCAAAGCAAATTGGTTTCAGCACGTCATAAGGTGAGTAAGTTCGCATCATTCGCAAGGAGGTAAAAATGTTTGGATTTGGAGAAAAGCCCCAGGAAGAACAAACCGCACAGTGCCCATGCTGCCAGACGCAGATGCAGGATATGGGTGCCCACGGCATCCGTGTTGGGGGGCTGACCGGACTCGGCGGTGCCGCCCTGGGCATGATCGGCGGGCAGCTTGCGGACGATGGAGAGGAAGCCTTTGAAAAGAAGCTGAAGGTGCAGGTTTTTGTCTGCCCACAGTGCAGCGAACTGTCCTTCAAGTACCATGGTGGGTTGTAAAATGCCGCTCTACATTGAACCCCAAGCGGGCGTTTCGCCCATCCTGCAAGTCATCCAGTCTGCTCGTCACGAATTGGATGTCGGGGTGTACTACATGACCGACAAGCCGATTCTTCGGGCCATTCAAGCGGCCAAGGCGCGCGGGGTGGATGTACGGGTGATTGTTGAAGGAAAACCCTACGGCATGAAGTCCTGGCAGGTAAAAAAGGAAGAACGGGAGATCGAGGCGACGGGAGCGCAGCTGCACCTGGCCCCTTATCGCTTCACCAGTCATGGCAACCAGTGGAGCTTCTACCACGCCAAATATTTAGCCTCTGCTCACGAGGCCGAGATTGGTAATCCGAATTTTTCATGGTCGGATTTCCATACCGCCCGCAATTACCTCTATGTCACCAAGAATCCTACGGTGGTCAAGGCCGTCAATGCGGTTTTCAATGCCGACTGGAACAATCAACACGCCCCGGCATGGACGCATAAAGTGCTGGTCCTGTCGCCCGGCACTTCGGTGCATCAGATTGTTCAGGTGATCGACCAGCCGGGACCGATTGATATTGAAGATGAAGAAATCGGGCCCTATCAGCCGACACTGGACGCCATCGCCGCCAAGGGCAGACTGGCCCGCGTGATCATGCCGTCCAACATCAATGCGCAGGATCGAAAAGATGCCGCCTTTTTGGAATCCCACGGGGTACAAGTCCGGCTACTGCCGGTAAAACCTATATACCTCCATTCAAAACTCGTAACAGGAAAATCAATGGCTTACATTGGTAGCGAGAACCTGACCCAGACTTCATTAAGAAGGAACCGAGAAATTGGGCTGATACTCGGTGGGCGGGATATACCGATCCTGCAGCAGCAGTTCAATCGGGACTGGGCCGCTTCCGGATCTTTGAATTGAAAACGGTAGAGGGAAAATATGTCGATTTGTGACAGCTGTGCGAGAGTGCGTTCTAAACTGACGCACAGCGGCTGGGTGGAGTGCAAGTTGAAGGATATTCCGCCGCGCGAAATCATGCAGGCTTACGAAGATTTTATCCACCAAAATGGGAAGATTGAGTCGCCCTTTCATCTGGTGGCCATGGTCCAGACCACGGCTGAACATGCCTGGCCGTTTCAGTTTGATCCACAGGTCATCGTCGAATGTGCCGGATATGCCGACAAAAAATAGACCAACTCCCAGAATAAAAGCAAAAAGGTTTTCCTACGATATAAGCATTAACAGGTAATCTGAGTAAAGGTTACCTTGCGCAAGGTTAACAGTTACAGATACTGAAGGAGTCTTTTTATGTTTGGTTTTCGGAAGAAGTTGGCAGTCAAAGAAACGCCGGAAGAAATTCAGGCACGGATTCATGCACAGGTGACGCGACGGGTTTCTCTGGAGGAATCTATGGTCCTGAGCAAAAGCCGGATGTTCAAAATCGTCAACGGCCTGGGGCTGATGGCGGCGGGTACGGGTGTGGCATTCGCCGGGAACGGGTTTGGTCATATCGCAACGAATCTCGGCGGCAACCTTTCTGACTTCGGTGGCCTGATGCAATCGGCGTTTTATCTTTCCGGTTTCGGTCTGGTCGGGTGGGGTATTCATACGATGCGCAAAGCCCACAAGGAAGAAGGTCAAGGCAAGGCTAAGATGAGCCATGGTGCCATGGAAACGCTGTTTGGTGCAGGCCTCATCGCCATCCCGACTTTTGCCGGTCATGCGGTGAATACGCTGTTTACCAATTCCACGAACGCCACGGAAAATTCCACGCAGGCGCAAGTGGTCAACGATTAAAGTGCGGTTATTCAGGCCGGTCCTCCCGGCCTTTTTTTTAAGAGGGGAATTGGATGGATCAGGAAATGATGAACGTGGAAGTTACGGCCTACACGCTGGCGAGAGAAAGGCTGCAGGGAATCATGGAAATGCCTGCAGGGGGGTATGTACCGCTGGTCGGTGATGGACTGATTTTTGATGAAAAGCTCTGCACGGTTACTGAACGATATTTCCAGGTGGCTACCGGATCGGACCGGACCCATTGCAAATATACGTGGGTTATTAAAGCGGAAGAAAAATAAGCGCGGTTGCGTTGCATACTGAAAACACAAAGGATTAACTTATGGGTGTTCTGGCACAAAACTTAGGACTGAATCTCAACAGTCAGATTGCCGTCCATTCCATTCAGGACGCAGAGAGCTTTGCCACGGGTATCGGCGGGCTGGTCAGTGTGCTGCGGGTGGATGGGCTGATCCGGCTGATGGGTAAGTCTCCGGAGGTCCGTGCCAGGATGGATCAGGAACTCCTGCAGATTTTGGCTCCCCTGTTTCAAAAACCCGGACACATTGTGCAGTGGAGTTTCGCGCGGGATCCGCGCTGGTCCGTATCGACCATGGATAAACACATCCAGCGGTTGAAAAAAGCCGCTAAACGGATAGGACTGGATGAAGACCTGGTCGAAGCCAATCGTTCTATCGAAGATAAATTCATTCCCGAAACCGCGTTACTGGCGATCTGGACGCTGCCATCGGCATTGTTGCCCCATGAAGTGAAGGAACAAGTCAAACAGCGGGATGCGGCGCTGGATATGAAGATGGGGCCGTGGCAGGTGCCAAACCTCGCATTGCCCGCATTGCCCGCCATTCACAAGGCGCTCATCAGGACGCTGACGGATAACCTCGAAAAAACCGGCATTGCCGTTCGCGTTTTGAATACGCGAGAAACCATTCGGGCATGGCGGACGGCCATTGATCCGGAAAACAATGATGATACGGTCTGGGATCAGGCCAATCGTCCAATACTGAATGATCGCACCGTATTCGGGGTACCCACTATACGCGATCAGATATTGCCCTATCGGGCCGTCACCCGAAAAAATGACATTGTGGAGTGCAATGGTCTGTTCCGGAAAGTCCTGAGCATGTCTTTTGGTCCCGCACAGAAAGTACGGTTTGCTGATCTCATTGACATGATGAGTCACCACCTGGATTTGCCCTGGAGTTACACTATGACTCTGGCGCCATCCGGCGGCAACTTCTATCAAGGGCTGATGACCGGAGCGGTCGCGGCCATTCTGTCCCTGACCAACAAGAGCAATAACCTGATTACCGACGCATCCGACTATGTGATGGACCGCGCCCGCAAAGGCGATTATCTGCTCGATATGCGGGTACTGTTCTCGACGTGGGGAGACAGTGAGGATGCCTGCTTGCGGAATGCGCGCCGACTGGAGTTGGCGGTGCGTGCATGGGGTTCCGTCACGGTCGATGGGGTGAATGGTGATCCGATTCCCTACTGGCTATCCACCATTCCCGGCTTACGCACGGATACGGCAGGACACATTCACACCCCGAATTTCTCGGATGCGCTGCCATTCCTGCCTCTGGCCACTCCGGCATCGCCCTGGGAAGAAGGGTCTTTGCTACTCCGGTCACCAGACGGAAAGCCGATGCCAGTGCGTATCGGCTCTGCATTGCAGAATGATTTCGTCATTGCCCTGGCCGCTTCACCGGGTTCTGGTAAATCGGTACTGGTGGCCCTGTTGCTCATGGCGCATTTGCTGGAAGGTGGGCATGACGAACTACCGCCTGCGGCCGTAATCGACATTGGTTATAGTTCGCTGAATAACGGTCGGTCCTTGCAGGAAAGTCTTCCTGAGAAGTATCGGCATCAGGTCAACGTCATGGTTCTCCGTCAAACCAGAGATCATGCCGTCAACCCGTTTGACTTGCCGCTAGGATACCGTCAGCCGCTGCCGCAGTTCCGAGCGCCCCTGCTGGATCTGCTCGTGATGATCTGCACGCCTGTCGGGAAAGCCTCTCCGCCGGATGATATGTACGAAACTATGGGTTATATGGTGGATATGGCCTACCGGAGCTATTCGGACACCTACCATGATGCGACACCGAAACGCTGGTCAAAGGGCCAGAATCCAGATCCCAGGGTGGATGCGTATGTAGAGGCGGGTATTGAAAGTGGTAAGTATCCCGATGGCCGGCCAGCCTGGTGGCGGGTGGTGGACGATCTCTTTACGGATGGACAGGTCGCACTGGCTGCATCCGCACAACGCTATGCCATGCCCGTGGTTGGGGATCTGATTCAGTTCTGCCGGGATCGTCAGGTGGTAGATCGCCTGGGGAATGTGGGGCGCACCTTTGAACGCTCGGAATCCTTGCTGGATCGTATGGCTCGGTATCTGGAGGCGGCGGTTCAGGAGTATCCGATTCTCTCCAATTACACGGTACAGAACATGCAGGCCGCACGGGTGAATATTCTCGATCTGGCCGAAGTGACGGCGGGAAGTGGTCCGAATGCGGCCAAGACGACCTCCGTGATGTATCTGGCAGCGCGGTTTGCGGCAACGGGGCACTGGTATGTGAATCCCGATGAAGATCCACAAAAAGCCCCGGCACTCTATCGGGAATATCATAGCAAGGAGATGAAGAAGATCTATGAACAGCCCAAATTCGTGATTTACGATGAATACCATCGCACGGAAGGGGCGGAACCGCCGCGCCGGGTAGTGGATCGGGATGGACGTGAGGGTCGGAAATATAATACGCGCATGGCGCTCTCCAGCCAGCGCCTAGCCGATTATGATCCCAAGTTTCTGGCGGAAAACTGCTCAACCAAATTCATTCTATCAGCACCGGATGACCCCAAAGAACTCATCGAGCGGTTCCAGTTGTCTCCGGCAGAGGTCGAGATGTTGCCCTACTTGCGTGGGCCAACCGCACAGGGTTCAAACATCCTCTGCCTGTGGACCACTAAACGCGGGCGTTATCGCATGATGCTCTCCGATCCGGTACCGCTGGAATGGCTCTGGTCTTTTTCGACCACCTCTGAGGATCGCAGCTTGCTGACGGCTTTGCAGAGTTATGTGACGCCAGTACAGGCCCGTAAACTGGCAGCCGCCCGTTTCGGGACTTCTGCCAAGTCGGTGATTGAGAAGCGTCGTGGTGAGGCCGCAGAGGGCGAAACCGAGAAGGTGGTCGCCAAGGAAATTATTGACGCATGGAACCAGGCATGGGCCGAGGAAACCAAGGAAAAGTTTTTCGCTTAGTAGGTATCATAGAGGCTTGCTGAGCGGTGGTTTTATATCCGTTTGTTGACCTGTTTTAACGCGAGGGGAGTACCATGCCGCAAATCATTCGGTTATCGACTACAGATACGTTTTCAGAAAGCGAGAACCCGCAAGTTATCACAGTGATAAATCGCGCTCTATATGGGGATGAAGCCCAGTACCGGCAACCGGATGAGACACTTTCGATGCTTCGGGCCAAGGCCCAGGAAATGGGCGCATCTGCCGTTGTTGGTGTCCGTCTGGTTCCCCTCGTGGATGATCGCGGCGCGCAGATGATGATGGCTTATGGAACGGCGGTTACAAAAGCACGACCCTGAATCCATACGATCTCTGGTTAGTGGGTCTTTAACCGCTCTGCCCGCCGTTCCAGGTAGTCGTACAAAGCCCAGCGGATCAGAACCCCCGCAATCACGATTCCCAATCCATACAGAATCCAGTCTATGTGTGCGGGGTACGCCTGATGCGCGACGTTCCCACATATAGATATGGCCGCATTCCAGAGCACGGCCACAACGGTCAGAACCAGCCCTGCAGAGGCGATCAAGGTGATAGCGGTAAAAACCCAGTCTTTGCGATGGCCCAGTTCGTGATGCAGGCAGTCTTTTACCTCTGCGTCGGTGGTTTTGCTTTCATCGAGCCAGTCCGGATTCATGTAGATGACTTTTTTGGCAGGCCAGGCGCTGATTGTGGCGTCCCCTCGTCCTGTTCTTCGGGAAATCCTTACTAGCGCCTGATGATAAATCATTTGTTCGAGATCGTCGGTCGTTCGCACGTCTGTCAGTCTCCTATCCAATGAAATGGGGCATCCTGCAATAGACTATGGTGGACAGGCTGGACCGTGTAAAAGTTTTCATATCATGAAGGAGGAAGGACTAATGATTTTGCCCACAGAAACAAGCACCATGAGTATGGTGAAAAAGCTCGCCAGACCAATCTCATTTTTAGCCTTCGTGAACATGGTGTTGGCCGGGGACATTGTGATGGGTATCAATGCTGGCCATGTGAACATCGCCAGTTGGTCATCCCTGATGCAATGGGCTACCCCTGTTCATGTGCTGGCTACCATCCTGGTGATCGGGTTTGCGTATTTCCCGATTGAATTCATTATTAAATACTATGTAGAGCGAATAGTGATTTACCTGCCGGGAGTGACCACGCTATTACGGGTGGATGAACATTGTGAAAAAGAATATAGCAGGGAAATATCGAGGTTTTATATCCATAAAGAGAAACTGAAGACGCTCGCAATGAAGCAGAATAACGCCGTTGTCCTGAAACTGTGGCAGGAAGCGAATCGTTACGATAACCAGATGCGGGATGCAGCCCGTCATCTGACCGTGTTTTTCTTACTTGTTATACTGGATGGATATTATGGTGGTCCGTTCATCAGCTCAGTGAACAACCTGTCTTGGTGGGCTCTCGATTTTTGGAGCATATACGCCCTGATGCTGGCTTTTTATGTGTATGTTTCGGTCCATATGGAATCCAGTTATGTGTATTTCGAGCCTCTTGAAATAGCTGATCATAACAATCTGTCTCCTACGCCGCATACGGATGAACCCCTCAACCAGGTTGACATGCCAAAAGCATCTTCCTGATACGACGAAAGCCGCTGCAGATGAGGATGTCTGGCGGCTTCCAACGCCCTGAACTCTGTCAAAAGATCCAGAATCGAAAGTAAAAAGGTTTTTTGCTGACATAAGCTAGGTAAACCTGAATTCTTGAGGATACCATGTCAGAAAACCGGACTTCGTCCAGCACAGAGGAAAACGCCCCATCGGGATCCGGCCAGAAGCCGCCTTTGAGTGTGGCTGAGGTCCGTAACGGACTGATCGACTTTTGCCGCGCCTATCCCGCCATTGTCCGCAGTGGTGTACGCTTGATGGTGCGAGAGACTGAACAGGAGCTATTTGATGAACTCTACCCCAACGAAAGAGCCATTGGACGATCCGGATGTGCCTATTTTCCTGGACGATCCATCCTTGCGATTGCCGCGTCTGCCTACGATGACAACCAGGGAGTCAATGGAGAAATTCAGAAAACAATTCTCGGATCTATTGCCATCAACACCTTTGCCGATGAAGAAAAAGGGAGAATCCTAGACGCGATTCTGGCCGCAGATGACACAAACCGGTTAGGGAGTATCTGGCGAATCATCGAGGATGATTATCCTTTTGTGGACATTTTCTTGCAGGCCGAATTGGTGTATGCCTTTGCCGCTACGATCCTGCCTGGACAAGTGGATATTGTAGCCGCACAGCGCGGGGCCATCATCGGCCAGATGCTCCACGACAAGAAACCCATCTCCCTGAGTATAGACAGCCTGTATGATCTCCAGTCCTGGGTCCAGCAGGGTATGGCAGACGGTAGCCGCTTATTAAAAATTCGTCCCGCTACGGACATGGATCAATTTAATGATGCCGGATTTACCCTGGACCATGCGCGCCGTGAATTACGGGATTTTGTTCAACGCTACCCGGGTATCGGGAAAAGCATAGAATTTGGCCTACGCAACACTCAGACAGGAGCTTTTGAAAATGACCGACTCACGCCCCAAGCTGTTGGACTTCTCCGGGGAGCCTATTTACCGGCGGAGAAGCGGGTCGTGCTGGCCGTTGCCGCGCACGATCAGCCACACACCTTCCGACAAACCCTTAGACATGAAGTTCTTGGACACTTTAGTACCTACACGTTTACAGAAAGAGAAAAAAGAAAGCTCCTGACCGCACTGGTTGCGTCGCGGACGCAATCGGGGATCTCCGAGCTGTGGACTGAGGTGGATCGCCTGTATCCGCATTTGTCCCGCATGGAGAAGGCGGAGGAGGTCTGGTCATTTTTGCAGGAACGTGCGGAACAGGGTATCAGTCGTCCAGAACTGGGGAAAACCCGCTTCCAGACATTAATGACGGAACAGGTACCGCCAACTGGCGATGACTGGCTGAATATCGCGGAATGGGTGCGCTCTGGACTGGCTGACGGGACGCGAACCATTCAATTCATGCCTAAAGACAATCGCTCACAATTCCGTCTGGACGATGAGATGGAGCTTGCGCTCGTCGAGAACGACAAGAATGGCTTTGACCTCATTATTCCGACAGATCGCGCTATTGCTGCGTCTGAACGATCGGCACAGGACATGGCCGAAGCGCTGGCCCGGGAAGCATTGGAAGCCCTCCCGGACCCGCGTATCACCCGCGTAGCGGTGCCGGTTCTGTCGCAAGGGGGCGCAGCGGGAAGCTGGTATTATGAACCACAGCGGTTGCTCCCGGACTGGGCGCATCACGCAGGCATCACACAAGGAGAAAAGAGCAATGGAAACGCAGGAACAGGCCGCGACGGAGAAAACCCTGCTGGAGATCGTGACCATCGACCGGGAGAGGAACCAGGCGGAGCCACTCTGGGAGGACAACCAGGCACAGGAGACTTGTCCGGTGAACATTCCCGTGGAGGAATGGCAGCGCTTTCTGAATATGAGTCTGGAAACCTGGGAATCTCTGGAGGAGGATTATCCGGAGGACAAACAGGAGGACCGGCGGGTAGATATGACGCGCTGGCTGGCTCTTTCCCGGCCGGAGCCGATCACCCTGAGCGAGCGGCTGCAGATGCGTCTGGAACAGGTTCGGGAACAGATGGAGCTGTTCGTGAGCGAGAACGAGATAGACAACGAGCAGAACGAGGGGATGACCTTGCCCAAGGAGTCCCTGCCGATGTATCGGGAGTTCGAGGTCCATCAGAAGTGGTTGGCCAAGCGTCTGGAGACCCTCTGGCAACCGGAAACTCCGGAGCTGCAGGAGATGGACCGCGCGCTGTGGGTAGCGGAAAATCTCTGGCAGGATCGGGCGAGTCCGGAGCCGGAGATCGAGGATCGGCTGTGGGAGGAAGCCTGGCGTCTGGAGGCGATGCTGATCGCGCGTCATCCGCTGGCCTGAGCGATACCGCCCTCCACGATTATCCGATTGCCCGTGCGCTGACAGTCCTCAAAGCCCGCGCTTTAACGGGAACCCCCAAAAACTACACGCGGGAGGCCTCTGGCCAGGACCAGCGTGGTCCCAAGCAGAAAGCCCGGGACAACATCGAGGCAATCTGCCTTATCAAGCAATGCGCCCTGGAAGATCGTTTTCCGAGCGACGAAGAACGCCAGAAAATCGCCTTGTTTTATGGTTTTGGCGGCTTGCCACAGGCATTCCCACGTCCTAACGGAAGTATTGCCGAAGGATGGGAGGATGTGGTCCCTGCTTTGCAGGAAGTCACCACGTCTGAGGAATATGCCGCTATCCGGCGCAGCACGCTGGATGCCCATTACACAGCGGATATGGTGGTTGAATCCATGTGGGCGGGTGTCGAGCGGATGGGCATCAAGGCGCACCGCGAACCTTTCCGGATATGGGAAAGCTCTATCGGTTCCGGGGTGTTTTTTGCCCTCATGCCGGACGCATTGCGCGAGGCTAATCCGTTTCTGGAGCGCAGTGCCGTAGAAATGGACACGATCTCGGCCACGGTCTCCCAGGTGCTTTTTCCGGAAGACCGGATCATCAACGCGCCATTGCAGAACGTGCCCCTGCGTTATCCGGTAGATCTGGTCATAGGCAATCCGCCTTTTGGTTCCCTGAAGCTGCTGGATATGAATCGCCGCGATTTGTCCCTTATTGCACCCAACACCCACAGCTATTTCTTCGCCAAGAGCATCAATGCACTGAACGAGGGAGGGATCGCCGCATTGGTGGTATCCCGCCACCTGCTGGATGCCAACCGTGATGAAAATCAGGCGTTCCGGCGCTGGATGCACCGCCATGCCGAGTTGCTGCATGCGGTGCGTCTGCCGCGCACGGCCTTTTCTAAAACCGCTTTTACGGAGGTGGTCACCGATATTCTGGTATTGCGCAAACGCGCTGAACCATTGCCCATGGACACTCCAGACCCGGACTGGATTAACGGAAAAGTGTTCCTGAGGGCAAAGCATCAGGGTAAACCCATTACGGCGAATGGCTGGTATGCCAATCGCGAGCACCTGATACTTGGTGTCCCGAGTCTGGCGGGCAAGATGTATGGAGGCCCCAAAGAAGAAGAATTTACAGTGTTGCCACATGAAGATGTGCCCCTGACTGAACTGCTGGCAGAGCGGTTTGTCGCGCAACTGCCCGAGGACGGGTTCAGTCAGTGGCATTCCAAGCCCGATAACCGACTGAATACCGGGCCGGAGCTACCGGAGATAGATCGGGACCAGGTGGGCCAGGTTCAACCGTATGGCTATTTCGTGGTGCCTGATGCGGCAGCAGCGGAAATAGCAGAGGATTTTGGAAAGACCCAGAGCGGGATACGTGTCGCTCGGCGTCTGCCCGATGATTTTGAGGGGGAATTCCAATATGCGCTGGTAGACGAAGCCAATGCCAAGCATTTTCCGCGCCTGGCGGGGATGATCGCGCTGCGCGATACCGCCATGGAATTGCTGACGCAGCAACTGTCCACAGAGGCTAGTGAGGGGGAATTAACCCGTCTCCGGGCCAGACTGAATCAGCACTATGACCAGTTTCGCAAAGCGTTTGGCTGTCTGAACAGCCCGGCTAATGCACGCTTGCTGCGCGGTGATCCGGGCAGTGCCATCGTTATGGGTCTGGAACGCGATTATGACAAGGGCGTTTCTTCCGACATGGCCCGGAAAACCGGGGAGAAATCCCGCAAGCCCAGTGCCGTGAAATCAGACTTGTTCACCAAGCGGACCCAGTACCCGGTTCGTCCCGTAGAAAAAGCCGATTCTGCCAAGGATGCCCTGTTCATCACCCTGGCCGAAACGGGCGAGGTTCGCTGGTCCAGAATCTGTCAGTTGTCCGGCAAGCCCTGGGAAGCGGTGGCTGCTGAACTGGGACTGGAAACACCCGGCGCATTGGCTTTCGAGAGTCCGGATGGACATTGGGAGGAACGCTCTGCCTTTCTTTCCGGCGATGTCAAAAACCGAATGGAGGGAGTAGAACAGGCGTTGCAGGGCGAGATGAGCGACAATCGACGCCGTTCCATGCAGGCCAGTCTGGAAGCCCTCCAGGGGGTTATCCCTAAACCCATTCCGGCCGAACTGATCACGGTCCATCCCGGTGCGCCCTATATTCCAGAGTCCATAGTACAGGAATTCCTGAAAGCGGTTGGGATGGTCAACCCCTCAGCGCGGTTCATGCCCTACAACGGCCAGTGGAGCATTCATGGCGGTGCGGCGGGGGCCGAAGCCGAGAAGTTCTCGGTCACCAAAAGACCGGTTTACAAGCTGGTGGCGGACCTTTTCAACCATCGTACTCCGATCATCTATAACACCGATCCCGATAGTTTGCGTGTGGTCGATGAAGAAATGACCGCCCTGGCAATTGAGAAGGTCAAGGCCCTCCGTGATCACTGGCATCAATGGCTGCAGAAAGACCCGGAGCGCATGGCGCTGCTGGCCGATGAATACAACAACCGATTCAACCGTATCGTACAGAGGGAATACGATGGTCGGCATCTGACCCTGGCGGGGGCGGCGGCGAATATCAGTCTGCGGCCGCATCAAAAAAATGCCGTGTGGCGAGCCTGTCAGAGCAAGACTGTTCTGCTCGATCATAAGGTCGGCGCGGGCAAGACCTTTGCGGCCATTGCCGGGGTGATGGAAAAGCGGCGCATGGGACAGGCCCGCAAGCCCGTAGTGACCGTACCCAATCATCTGGTAGGCCAATGGGCTGCAGCCTGGGTGACCTTGTATCCATCCGCACAGATTCTGGTCGCGGATGAACAGGACATGGATTCCAAACATCGTCAGGAGTTTTTGGCCCGCGCCGCCTATAACGACTGGGATGCGGTCATTCTGTCGCACTCGGCTTTCAAGCTGATTCCGGTGGACCCGGAGTTTTATGAGCGATTCGTGAACAAGGAACTGGAACAGATCGACGACCTCCTCAGCAATATGGGGGAGGAACTCGACAGAATGACCGTGAAGCAGGTCGAAAAAAAGCGCCAGTCTCTGACCGAGCGCATGAAGAACATGCACGACCGGGTGAATAGCAAGCGCGATCAAGGACTGCTGCACTTCGGGGAAATCGGCTTTGACTATGTCGTTAATGATGAGTCGCACAGCCACAAGAACGTCCCCTACATGACCACCCTCAAGGGCGTATCCGGTCTGGGGAACCCGGCAGGTTCCGAACGGGCCGAGGATATGTTTATCAAGGTGACACAGGCGCGGGAAGCCGGTGCCGGTGTCATGTTCCTGACCGGAACACCGATCTCGAACACCATAGCCGAGATGTACTTGCTCATGCGCTATCTAGGTCCGGACATTCTCGATCAGCAGGGGATTTATTCGTTTGACAGTTGGGTATCCACCTTTGCCACGGTCAATGAGGAATTTGCCTTTAGTCTGACTGGCCAGTTCAAGAGTAAAAAAATCCTGTCCGAGTTCAATGACATTCCCTCACTGGTCCAGCAGTACAAGAGCTTTGCGGACATCATCGGCCAGCAGGACATAGACCGTCTGCTCAAGGCGGAAGGGAAAAAAGGGGTTCCACTACCGAAAATCAAGGGCGGCAAGCCGCAGATCGTGACCTGTCCCATGAGTCCGGAGCAACGGAAGATTGTCGGTGAAGAAGTGGGAACCAATCACCTGGGCGAACCCATTTACGAGGAAGGGTCCATTCTGCATCGTCTGGACAATATGCCGAGCAAGCCGGAAAAGGGGAAGGACAATATTCTGGTCATTATCAATGATCTGAAGAAAGTCTCCCTGGATGCACGGGCTTTTGATCCAGAGGCACCGGCTTCGGAAACCGGCAAAATCCCGACCTGTGTAGATAACATCGTCAACATTTACCAGCAATGGGATGCGGATAAAGGCGCACAGTTGGTCTATCTGGATTTTTCGACCCCCAAGGGATCACGCGGTAAGGTTTCGCCGGAAGTCCGGGAGATTCTGGAACTGGTAGCCCGCGTCGAGGCCGGTGAGGATGAAGAAGCCAGCGACCAGGTGCGCAATCAGGCAGAGGCGGCAGAAGAAAAGCTCTCCAAATACAATCCCATGGAAGTGCAGGAAGCGCAGCGCATGGCCAAGGGGCTGCAGGTCTGGAGTGCCTACGAGGAAATCCGCGATCAGTTGATAGCCAGAGGGATTCCGGAAAAGGAAATCGCCTTTATCCATGATGCGAACACGAATCAGCGCAAGCAGGAATTGTTTGGCCAGGTCCGTTCCGGTGCGGTGCGGGTACTGATCGGTTCCACGGGCAAAATGGGTCCCGGCATGAACGTCCAGGACCGGCTGGTCGGGATTCATCATCTGGATGCGCCGTATCGCCCCTCTGACGTGGAACAGCGCAATGGCCGCATTATCCGGCAGGAGAACAAGTTGCTGGAGAAGTACGGGAAGCTGGATGTGGCGGTCATGTACTATGTCACCGAAAACAGTTCGGACGCAGGCCTCTGGCAGATTCTCGAAACCAAGGACAAGTTTATCAATTCCATCCGCTTTGCCAGCGGCAGTCGCACGGCCAGTGATCCAGATGCGCAGGCCATGGATCCGGCAGCGGTGAAAGCCATGGCCTCTGGGCATGAGTTGCTGATGACCGAAGTGCCATTGCGGGCACGCCTGAAAAACTTGCGGCGTCTGGAGGCCGCCCATAAAAATGAGACGTGGATGCGACGGGATATTGACAAGAGAACCCGTGACAGAGTAGCGGAGTTTGAAGCAGAACGTGATTTGCGTTTGCAGGATAATGCAGAGGCGGAAGCCGTCAGCGAACGCATTGAAAGACAGCGTAAGGAGAGTGGTGCTGACAAGAAGAATAAAACCGGCCCGTTATACAACTGGAATGGGAAGGCTTGCAGCGGAAAGGAAATCAATGCCCGTGTGCGCATGGATATTGAGGAGATTTTCGGTTATGGGTCCAGAGGGGAACAGTCGCTTGGCCAATTTGAAGGGTTTACCTTCAAGGCGGTGCGGGCACTCAGGACAGGCGAGGTTTATCTGGATTTCTCCGGGTCAACCATGCTGGGGTACATTGGTCAGCCATTCGAGCCTAAAAACAGCACGGATTACGTCCAGCGGTTCACTAATCTGATCCGGGCTATCCCGACTATTTATCAGAAGCTGGAAAAACAATATCAGCAGGATCAGGAAGGTATCGCTGAGTTCTCAGAGATGGCGGGTCAAACATTTAACCGGTCAGATGAAATGGCCGTCGTGCATGAACAGCACGCCATTGCCGAGACTCTGTTACGCCTGCGCGTTCGTAAATGGGGTGAGATTACCCAGACCATGGAAGCCCTGGCCCTGACGCCGGAGTCCATTCAAAAGGCCACGGATATGAACGGATTGGAAGTGGACCCGCAGACCAAGCAGGTAATAGACAAGGAAGCCCTGGCTAAGCGCACGGAACAGGCCAAGGCGGAACTGGCTCAGGAAGCCCGCGAAAAGGCACAGGAGTATATAGATCGGGCGCGGGTGGCATTTTCACAGCCGCCACTGTCTGCACAGGGGCTGGAGATCCTGCATAGCCTGGGGGTTTCCGATGCCGACATTGAAGCCCTGAAAGAGAAGCATGGGCTGGTGGAAGAAGCAGAAGAATCCGAGGTGGTGGAAGATGTGGAGATCGACGTGCCCGAGGAAGATGCACGGGTGGCGATTGCCGACGACACCCCGGATATGGAGGAAACGGAAGACCTTACCGCAGATGTCTCCCCGGAGAATACCCCGGACAGCCTAGAAAACGCGCAGGGCACCATGGGGCATGAGGTAGAGGGAGTTCCTCCCATGCGGTCCGAACAAAAACCGCCGCAAGCGGCTGTATCGGGCGACTCTGGCGCAGAAGAACCAACCATGACGCAGACTTTCCGTTCGGCGCAGCAGCGTCCACCATTACGGCGTCCCGAGCCGGTAGTGGGTACCACCATGGACCTTTTCGGGGATTTGTTCGAGGATCTGCCGGAAAAAGCCGAGCGCGTGAGAACCATTCCCACGGACGCTGTGGATACCTCAACAGCTTCCCAAGCAGTGCCTACCACCCAAGCATCTGAACGGATGAAAACTGTCCCGGATCGTCTGCGTGAGTTCATTTCGATTGGTCAAACGGTCGCTACGGAATTCGGATTGCAGGGGGCGGAGCACGCCTTTTTTGAAGCCAAGATGCGTTATCTGCAGGGAATCATCCAGACCATGCCGAGGACGCATGACACGGACGGGCAGGGCGACACCGCCATGGTGTATCTGCATTATTTTACGAAGTCAGCGGACTGGTACATCACCGAGCTGGACGTGGATACGGACGGTGAAGGGCAACTTCAGGCATTTGGCCTGGCCGATCTCGGCATGGGCTATCCGGAGTTGGGATACATTAACCTGAAGGAAGCCATCCGTCTGCGGGCGGAGCTCGATTACCATTTCGAGCCACGCAGCCTGGAGGCATTGAAGCTGGAACGCTATCCCGATCTGGTCCACAAGCGTCCTGACCTGCCCGATGATCTGCAAAACGATCTGCGCCTGCTCCGGCCATTCATGAGTGATGCGCAGCAGGCTTCTGTGGAGTCCACGCTCCGCGATGACCTGATGACGCAACACCCGATGATTGCGGCAACCCGCGAGCAAGTCCGGTGGATGCAGGAGGACATGCCGAGTCCGGAAGATGCCGCCATTCAAGCGGGCGCTGCCCGGTGTCGCATGACTTACGTGGAAGATAGCATCGTCCCGAAGCGTTGGGTGTTTGTCACGGGGATAGATCTCGCTGACCAGAAGATGTTTGGTGCGGTCGTGCAACGGAAAACGCAGGACATGGCGGAAGAAGCGTACTTTACACACCTGACGATGGATGATCTGCAAGGGCATACGCTGTCCATCATGACGCCAGCACCCTTTGTGTTGGGAGATCGCCTGAAAAGCATGGGTTTTGCTCTGGAAGGTGTGGAATACCGCGAACGACAAAATCAGCCGGAACCCACTCCCGCTGCCGATACGGTTCTGGAAAGCCTGTCCGTGCCTGATTCTCTGGATGCGTTGGTTTCTGAAGAACAATGGCAGCAATGGGAGAACCTCTGGGAAAGCGGTACGGAAACCGACCGGGATCTGCTGCGCATGCAAATGAACCGGGTCGCCCAATGGCTGGATGCGCCACTGCCCGTCACGGAAGCCGAGCGGCAAGGCCGTGATGCCCGGGCGGGAATCGTCCTGCGCTCTGAACAAGGGACCATTCAATGGTTCATCACGGGCCTGAATGCCGATGGTGTTTCCGCTTACGGCATGCAGATTTTCGATGACGATGCCATTTTAGGGCGTGTGGACCTGCGTGTGGCACTGCAGGATGCGCCCATCATCGTTATCGGCCATGAGCCGGGGCCGCTTCTGGCGGATTTGCGTGCGACAGGAATTTTGATTGAATCGGTCGATTTTGCCGATGACACCCGCGCTGTGTTTTATCGGGGTGGTCCATCCGCCAATATCTCCGGCATCACCAGCATTGAATCTATTTTTGACTATGAACGGGACATGCTGGAAAACGATGAGGTAACCATGACGCCGGATGGTCTGGAGTACCAGCATCTTGCCCCGGTGAACACCCTGACCTGGGCCGCTACCAGCCGGGAGGAAGCCGAAGAATACGGGG
>NZ_JBYCKP010000340.1:0-5079 GCF_057473445.1 Acidithiobacillus sp. TH-A36
CTGCCTCTCCTTTATAGACTCCTGCCCGATCATATCCAGCCCTTGCGCTTGAAAAATGCGGCCAATCCCCCGGAAATACCCAGCCCCGAACACACTATCACCCAGAAAATCCAGTGGGTTTTCTGAAAGGGCAGGGTCGTGTTTACCCCATACAGGGTGGCCAGCATACTCGGTACATAAAATATCATGGCCAGAACGGTCACAACCTTAAGCCCGTGGTTGATATTGTTTTGGACCATACCGGCATAGGCATCCATCATCGACGTGCTGGTTCCGGCATACACCCGGGCGCGTTCATGGGCCACCTGCAACTCCAGTAAGGCCGTATCGACCTGTCGGGTTGCTGGCAGATCATCGCGAATTTCTGCCAGACGCGAAATCTTGAAGGCCGTGGCAATGTTGCCGACCAGAGCCACTTCAAAACGGGTCAGACTTTTACTGATTTCCAGCAAGGTGAAAAAGTCACCATTACTTTGCGTCCAATCCAGTTGCCGTTCATTTTCATGGATGGCCATGTTCAGTTGATGCAGGGCGTCTTCATAACTCTGGGCCAGTATTTTAAGAATCGCCGCAAGTATCTCGATGCTTTCCGGAGGGCTGGAAAGATGCTCCATCTGCTCAAAAAAAGGCGAGAGCGAGGGCAGGTCTTCGGCCAGCAAAGTAGTCAGGCTTTGCTGGTGCAGAACCATTCCCAATGGCCGCAAAGTCCAGGAATCATCGACGATGCCCCGCACCGGAAACTGCAAGGTGAGAAACACCCGGTTCTCTTCGCGCCGCAGCCAGGAGCGTTCATCGGGGTCGAGAATGTCCTGGGCAAAATCCCAGTCATCCGCAAGCTGCCCGGCCTGCACCCAGTCGGCGGGTCTCGGCGCCGTCAGATGTTGCCAGCCCTTCACCTGATCCGGAATAATTTGCTCTTCCGAATGGACGGTTACGGGATGATCTGCTGGGGGAAATACATCCATGGATGTTCTCCAGATCAGAGGCGGGCGTTAGGGCACCAGTGTCTGGCCTGTTCCCGGTCAGGGGTACTCAGCCGGCACATTTGGAGCACGGGACGAGGCCTTTTATACTGGACTTCCGTGTCGCCTGTAAAGGAAATTCAGCTGTGAGTAATGTGCATTCTGCAACTGATAGTAAAGTCTTTAATCCTCTCGCCATTGCCATCCTCACTGTTTCCGATACCCGCACCCCGGAAACCGACAAATCCGGCGACAAAATTGCGGAGCTGGCCCTGGCCGCTGGGCACCAGATAGCGGCGCGCTGCATCCTGCCCGATACGGCGGAAACCCTTCGCCAGCAGATGCAAAGCTGGATAAGCGATCCGACCATTGACGTCATCATCGCCACCGGCGGCACCGGGGTCACCGGGCGGGACGTAACCCCGGAGGCCCTCGCACCCCTGATCAGCAAACCCATTCCGGGCTTTGGTGAATTATTCCGCATGTTGTCCTATGAAGAAATTGGCACCAGCACCATTCAGTCCCGGGCCGAAGCCGCCATTTGTACGGGCACCATCGTCTTTCTGCTGCCCGGTTCTACCGGAGGCGTCCGCCTGGGTATGGAAGCCATCATCATTCCGCAACTGGATAACCGGCATCGCCCCTGCAATCTCAGTGAGTTGTTACCGCGTATTCGTCATGAACACTGATCTTTTTCATGTCTGAAGACGCAGCAGATCGGCAGGCGCGCTGGAATAACTGCTACGCCGGGAGCGACGCCCAGGCGGCAACGCCTCTGCCCCTGCTCAAGGCGCAGGCAGCTTTGCTACCCGCACAGGGCAAGGCGCTGGATCTTGCCTGTGGTCGGGGTGCTAATGCCTTGTTCCTCGCCAGACGGGGCCTGGAAACCTGGGCCTGGGATTACGCCGACCCGGCCATTGCCGCTGTCCAGCAGGCAGCAGCGGGCCTGCCTCTGCATGCCCAATGCCGGGATGTGCTGGCGCAGCCACCGGAGCCGGACAGTTTAGACGTGATCGTGGTTGCCCATTTTTTACACCGCCCGCTTTTCCCGATATTGGCGCAGGCCTTAAAAGCCCACGGTTTGCTGTTCTACGAAACCTGGGCCGGGCTTTATGCCGGACGCGGACCACGAAATCCGGATTTTCGTCTGCGTCCGGGTGAATTGAAGCATGCCTTCCCCGCGTTGCAGTTGCTGATGCTGGAGGAAGACGCCGACCGCAGCGCTGGCGTCTGGAGAGCGCCTGCCGGCCCTGTTACACTGACGTAATTTACTGATCTACAAAGAGGAAGACCAGCAATGACCCGGAATGGCCGTTTGAGCATTATTGTCTTCGCCATCATTTCCCTGAGTGCCTGCGCCAAGCTGCCCGTCAAGGTGGCTGAACCCGCTGCGCCAGCAGCCAAAACAGATACCAAGGCCGCCGCGCCGGACATGCACAGCAGCCAGACGGCCCTCGACTGGGCCGGGACCTACGTGGGTACCCTGCCCTGCGCCGATTGTCCCGGAGTGCGCGAAACCCTGGTGCTGCACAAAGACCAAACCTATGCCCTGAGCACCCACTATATGGACCGTCCGGGTTCGGCCTTTTCGCGCAGTAACAGCTTCACCTGGATCAATGGTCAAACTATCCGGCTGGAAGGCATGCAACAACCCATGTACTTTCGGGTAGGAGAAAACCAGCTTATTCAGTTGGGAATGGATGGCCAGCCCATTACCGGACCAATGGCGGCAAAAATGGTGTTGAAGAAAACGCAAACAGGAAAAACCCAATGACCAGCATCCAGCAACGCGCCGCCCTGCAACGGCAAATATGGGCGATTGCCAATGATGTACGCGGCGCAGTCGATGGCTGGGACTTCAAGCAATACGTGCTAGGCACCCTGTTTTACCGCTTCATCAGCGAAAACTTCGCTATTTATATCGAAGCCGATGACGACAGCATCCACTACGCCGAGTTGCCGGACAACATCATCACCCCGGACATCAAAGACGATGCCATTAAAACCAAGGGCTATTTTATTTACCCCAGCCAGTTGTTTGCCAATGTGGCCACCCGCGCCAACAGCAACGAAAGCCTGAATACGGATTTGGCCGATATTTTTGCCGCTATCGAAAATTCTGCCAGCGGTTATCCCTCCGAGCGCGACATCAAAGGTCTGTTTGCCGACTTCGACACCACCAGCAATCGTCTGGGCAACACCGTCAAAGATAAAAACACCCGCCTGGCCGCCGTGCTCAAAGGCGTTGCCGGTCTGGATTTTGGTGATGCGCATAGCGGCGACTTTGAAAGTAACCACATCGACCTGTTTGGCGATGCCTACGAATTTCTCATTTCCAACTACGCCGCCAATGCCGGTAAATCGGGCGGTGAGTTTTTTACACCACAACATGTTTCCAAACTCATCGCCCAGTTGGCCATGCACAAGCAAACCCGCGTCAACAAGATTTACGACCCCGCCTGCGGCTCCGGCTCCCTACTACTGCAAGCCAAAAAGCATTTTGACGCGCACATTATTGAAGACGGGTTTTACGGGCAGGAACTCAACCACACCACCTACAACCTGGCGCGGATGAATATGTTCCTGCACAACATCAATTACGACAAATTCAACATCCAGTTGGGGGACACTCTCATAGCCCCCCATTTTGACGGCGACAAGCCCTTTGATGCCATCGTCTCCAATCCGCCCTATTCCGTAAAATGGATCGGCAGCGACGACCCCACCCTCATCAACGACGACCGCTTTGCCCCGGCGGGCGTGTTGGCCCCCAAATCCAAAGCCGACTTTGCCTTTGTGCTGCACGCCCTCAGTTACCTTTCCGGCAAAGGCCGCGCGGCCATTGTCTGTTTTCCTGGTATTTTTTACCGGGGCGGTGCCGAGCAGAAAATCCGTCAATATCTGGTGGATAACAATTTCGTCGAAACCGTCATCTCACTCGCGCCCAACCTGTTTTATGGCACCACCATCGCCGTGACCATTCTGGTGCTCTCCAAACACAAGACAGACACCACCACCCAGTTCATTGATGCCAGTGGCCTGTTCAAAAAAGAAACCAACAACAACCTGCTGCTGGATACCCACATCGACGAGATCATGGCCGTGTTCGACAGCAAGGCGAATGTCGAGCACTTTGCCCGTTCCGTACCGTTTGAGCAGGTTGCCGCCAATGATTACAACCTCTCGGTGAGCAGCTATGTCGAAGCCCGCGACACCCGCGAGGTGGTGGATATTGCAGAGCTCAATAGCGATTTGAAAACCACCGTGGCAAGAATCGACCAGCTACGCAAAGAGATAGATGCCATTGTGGCCGAGATTGAGGCATGAACGATCACCCCATCGCACTGACACAACCGCCCGCAGGCTATGCCGACTGGCTGGCCGAATTAAAAGCGCGCATTCACCGCGCCCAACAACGCGCCACGCTCGCCGTCAACCGCGAACTGGTTTTGCTGTACTGGCAAATTGGCCAAGACATCCTGACACGGCAGGCCGCACAAGGCTGGGGCGCGAAAGTGATCGAGCGGCTGGCGCATGATTTGCGCAACGCTTTTCCCGAGATGAAGGGCTTCTCCCGCGCCAACCTCATGTATATGCGTGCCTTTGCCGAGGCCTGGCCAGACGAGCAAATTGTCCAACAGGCTGTTGGACAATTGCCTTGGGGACACAATCTGGTCTTGCTGACCCGACTGAAGCAACCGGAACAGCGTCTGGCCTATGCCCAGGCCGCCATCGAACAGGGTTGGTCGCGCAATGTGCTGAATATCCACATTGAAACCCGACTTCTTGAACGCACCGGCAAAGCGGTTACCAACTTTGCCGAACGCCTGCCCCCGCCGGGTAGTGATTTAGCGCGGGAATCGCTCAAAGACCCCTATCTGTTCGATTTTCTCGATGTGGGCAAAGAAGCCGACGAACGCGAAATTGAATCGGCGCTAGTCGAGCACATTACCCACTTTTTGCTGGAATTAGGCGCAGGCTTTGCCTTTGTGGGGCGGCAGGTGTTGCTGGATGTAGGCGGTGACGAATTCTTTATTGACCTGCTGTTTTATCACCTCAAATTGCGCTGCTATGTCGTGATTGAACTCAAGACCGGTAAATTCAAGCCCGAGCATCT
>NZ_JBYCKP010000341.1:0-5639 GCF_057473445.1 Acidithiobacillus sp. TH-A36
CAAGACGCCAGTGACGGCGCTTAGCACTTTATGGGGCACGCTCAAGCTCCTCATTCGTGGAGCCTGCATTCTCCTGAAAAAGCGTCAGGGAGGGAAGTAGGTTTTTGTGCAAAATTGTTGCAAAGTGTGAATGGATTCGGTGCCTTATTCACAATTATTGACAATTTTTCGCTGGCAACAGAGGGGGCAAGCCGTTAACGTGTTTTCCACGGAAAGGGACGAACCTTTTCCCCCTGAGAGACGAGGAGCAATACAATGTCGAAACTGAAATATGCAGTATCCGGTTTGATGATTGCCGCATTCGGTATGACTGCTTTGCCGGCATTTGCCGAAGATGCACCCCCGCCGCCCATGGCCGGACATGGCCCCATGGAACCGGGGATGATGCATGGCCATCACGGACCCTGGCAGCATGGACCCATGCGTGGCCCCTGGATGCAGAATATGCCCGTTCCCATGTTGATGCCTATTGTCTGGCGACACGCGATTGACCTGAAATTGACCCCGGCACAGGAGAGTGATCTGAAAAATTGGCGGAATACCCAGCGTAAGGATTTTCCGGCCTGGCGTCAGGGCATGATGGCGCATAATAAGGCATTGCGCGATGCTCTCCTCAACGGTGAATCGGGGGCCGCACTGGCACCCCTGAAAGCGGCTGTGGTCAAGGATCATGAAATGATGCTGGATCGGGGTATTGCGCAGGTCCAGTACCTGCACAAAATCCTGACCCCGGTACAATGGCAGACCGTCGTGAAGATGGCGGAGCACAAGGGCCATCGTCCAGGACCCTGGGGTAAATAAAATGGCTGAGAACGGCAAGATACTGCTGGTCGATGATGATCCCAGAGTGCGGACCATGCTGGTCCGCTATTTGGAAGGGCAGGGTTTTGCCGTTCAGGCAGTGGGGTCCGGGGTACAGATGGACCGGCATCTGGAGCGGGAATATTACGATTTGCTGCTTCTGGATGTCATGATGCCCGGCGAAGATGGTTTCAGCATCTGTCGTCGCCTGCGTGCGCAGGAACCTCATCTGCCAATTATCATGCTCACGGCACGGGGCGACCTCAGTGACCGGGTAGAGGGGCTGGATGTGGGCGCCGATGATTATTTGCCCAAGCCTTTTGAACCCCGTGAACTGACGGCCCGTATTCGGGCGGTGTTGCGGCGTAGTCAGGAAATCCGGACGGTGGATCCGGCGCCTGGAGTCATAGAATTCGGCCCCTTTCGTCTGGCTCTGGATACGCGCAGCTTGTGGCGGGGAGCGGAAAAAATCTCCCTGACCGATAGCGAGTTTTCCATTTTACATGCCCTCGCCAGTCACGCCTGGCAACCCTTGTCCAGAGAGCGTCTGCTGGCCATGAGTCATGGGAATGAAGAAGTCACTGCGGGATCGCGGGGCGTCGATGTGTTTATTTCCCGGTTGCGGCGCATTGTCGAAACAGATCCGGGTGATCCGCGTTATATACAAACCGTGTGGGGACGCGGCTATGTGCTGGTGCCCGATGGTGGCAATGCTGCTGCGGAGCCGGATGAAACCTAGCACCCCCAGGTTAAACCTAAAAACGGCAGTTGCCGTGGGTGCTTTTTGCTCCGTTGTTCCTCGCCTGTTGTTCTAAGGCTCATCCTGCTGTCAGGAGAGAACTCGCCCTACGGGCTCAAACAGCTCTCCTGACGGGCGCTGGATTTCGCCAAGAACAACAACGGCTCGAAACAAAAGTCGCTGCAAAGCACCCACGGCAACTGCCGTTTTTAGGTTAAAGGGTTATTTTTGACGAGGGCATTTTGGGCAAGGTCGGGGCGGTGCTTCTCCGACATCGCGCTCGGTCGGTTCAGAATGTCCTCGTCAAAAAGCGCATTGGGGTGAAGGATTATGAAAAAAAATCAATTCTGGTGGCCGGATACTCTGTTTAACCGGATGTTTCTGATTATTGCCGGATTGCTCTTTCTGAGTCAGCTGGCAGTTTACTGGTTTTTTAATATTTATCAGGCTAATCCTCAGGCCGAGCATATGGCTCAGAATTGGGCGCAGGTTCTGACCCTCAGCGAAACCCTCAGCCCTGCCCAGCGGACCGCCATTCAGCCGATTTTGTCCCGGCAAGGTTTGCAGGTGTTGCCGGCCAGCGCGATGAGCGGGCGCAATCCCCGCATTCCTCCCTTGGTCAATGCCCTGCAGCAACTCCGGCAGATGGGCTGGCCGGACGCCCAGTTGCGTTTTGATCCGCGCTCCGGGACCTTGTGGTTGCAGACGCACCCCGGTGCGGCCCTGGCCCTGGCCATGCCGATGCCACGTCCGGCAGGCTTACCTCTGCCCTGGTTCAAGCTTGCCGCCATTCTGCTCTTGTCCTGGTTGGGCGCGTATTTGGTGGTACGCCAGGTTACCCGCCCCCTGACGCGTTTGATGCAGGGCGTAGATCGCTTGCGCAGCGGGGATACCCTAGGGGATTTGCCGGAAGCCGGGCCTGCGGATTTACGGCGTCTGGCGGAAAGATTCAATCAGACCCTGCGGGACCTGCAGCGTTTGTGGCGAGAGCGGGAAATGGTTCTGGTGGGAGTTTCCCATGATTTGCGGACGCCTCTGACGCGGATGCGTTTAAGCGCGGAGTTTCTGCCAGCTGAGGAAGAAGCCCGGCAGGAAATCATCGACAATATTCAGGAAATGGACAAAGTCATCCATCAGTTCATGGGGTATGCGCGTAGCGGCGAACGCGAGCTGCTGGTGGAAACCGATATCGGGAGCTGGTTGCAGCAACTGGTGCTGCGTCAGCAGGCTGAAGTGCGCTGGCATCCTGCGCCTGGTCCTTTGCCGAAATTGGCCATCCAGGAGGTCGGTTTGGCGCGCGCCCTGCAAAATCTGATTGATAATGCCCAGGTGCACGGCGGAGGAACCGTAGATATTTACGCCGAAAAAGTCGGCCAGCAGATGCTGATCCGGGTGCAGGATCATGGTCCGGGGATTGCCGAATCCCAGCTACAAAGTGTACGGGCCCCTTTCGCCCAGGCGGGTAAGGGCGGTGGGATTGGTCTGGGCCTGGCCATAGTCGAACGGGTCATGGCCTACCATAACGGTCAGTTGAATTTGTACAATGCCCCTGATGGCGGCCTGGTGGCCGAACTGGTCCTGCCCTTGCGTCAGCCTTACTGAACCGATCCGTTCAGGGTGTCGGCTTTTGCGCCGGGCACAACTTGCGGAGATTGGCTTCGGCGGCAGGGCTGAGATCGTGCCAGGCAATATTGCCGCATTTGCCACTGAGGGGGCCTTGCAGAGAGCCTTCCTGAGAAATGGTTTTTCCCACCGGAAAGTTGGCCACGGACACTGTAGACACTGTCGGTGCCGCGAGTTTTACGGCGGCGGCCGCTTCAGCTGCTTTTTGGGTCTGTCGGACCGATTGCTTATGCTGCCAAAAGAAAAAAGCCAAAACGGCGATCAGCAGCACAATAATGACCACGATCAGCCAGCGCCAGCTTTGGGATGATTGCTCTTGCTTCATTGCTTCGGTCCCTCCCGGTGTTCAGCAGACTAACTGTAGCAAGGCATCGGCTGTTTTGCCAAAGTTGCTGCAAAGCCCCCGGGCCAACTGCTGTTTTTAGCGGGAAGCATGGGGCAATGCTGGCGTAAGCGCTGGGGTTTTCGTTATAGTCGCGGGCAGAAAGGAGGTGCAGGCATGAGTGAAAAAATGTGGGGCGGGCGCTTCGCCGCAGCTACGGATAGTTTGGTGGAAGCCTTCACGGCATCCATTCAGGTAGACAGCCGGTTATATGCAGAGGATATCCGTGGTTCGCAAGCCCATGCCCGCATGTTGGGGCGGGTTGGCGTGCTGACCGCGAGCGAGGTGGAAGCCATTGTCGCCGGACTGCAGCAGGTGGAGCAGGAAATTGCCGAACAGCGCCTGCCCTTTGTCGACAGCCTCGAAGATATTCACATGCATGTTGAATCCCGTTTGACGGAAATCATCGGGGACGTGGGGAAGAAGCTGCACACGGGCCGTTCCCGCAATGATCAGGTGGCCACTGACCTGCGCCTCTATACCCGCTCCTGTGTGGATGATCTGGTCGCCGCTTTGCGCCATCTGCAGGAGGTATTTGTGGACCTGGCCGAGCGCGAGGTGGAAACCATCCTGCCCGGCCTGACCCATATGCAGGTGGCGCAGCCGGTCAGCTTCGGCCACCATTGCATGGCCTATGTTGAAATGTTTCAGCGCGATGCCCAGCGTCTCCAGGACGCCCGTAAACGGGTGAATGTGCTGCCTCTGGGTGCAGCGGCTCTGGCAGGTACCACTTTCCCGATTGATCGTTGGGATGTGGCACGACAACTGGGTTTTGATGCCGTCGCGGAAAACAGCCTGGACGCCGTTTCCGACCGGGATTTTGTCATGGAAGTGCTGGCTGATCTGGCCATGATTGCCGTCCATTTATCGCGTTTATCCGAAGAATTGATTTTGTGGATGTCCGCACCTTTTGGCTTCATTGATCTCCCGGACAGTTTTTGTACGGGTTCCAGCATCATGCCCCAGAAGAAAAATCCGGATGTGGCGGAAATCATTCGCGGCAAAAGCGGTCGGGTGGTCGGTGATCTGGTCGCCATGCTGGTGCTGATGAAGGGCCAGCCCCTGACTTACAATCGGGATAATCAGGAAGACAAGGAAACTTTTTTTGATGCGCTGGATCAGGTGCGGGCCAGCGTCGAAATCATGGGTCGCATGTTGCCGGGCCTGCAAACCCGCCCCGCAGTCATGCGCGCCCAGGCAGAACGCGGTTATGCCACGGCTACGGATCTGGCCGATTACCTGGTGCGTAAAGGTTTGCCTTTCCGTGATGCGCATGCGGTGGTGGGTAAAGCCGTGCGTCTCGCCCAGGACCGCAATATAGGCCTGGAAGCCATGCCCTTGCCTGACTTGCAGGCCCTGTCCCCGCTTATTACCGAAGAGGTTTATCAGGTGCTGACCCTGGAAGGTTCACTCGCGGCCCGTAATCATCTCGGCGGAACCGCCCCTGATCAGGTGCGGGCGGCCATCGCCCGTGCCCGTGCACGTCTTGCTGAGGAGCAATCTGCATGAAATCCCTGGCCGCTGTGGTCTTCGTCTGGGTGTTGGTCCTCGGTCTGGCGGGCTGTGGACGGAAGACGCCACTGAGCCTGCCGCCAGCTCCCCCGGCACATCCTGCCGCCAATACTGCTGTCGCGCCAGCACCAATCAGCCCGACCAGCAGTGCCACGGGGAGTGCTGCGCGGCCATGAATCCCTTCCATTACCATCAGGGAGACTTGTACTGCGAGGATTTATCTCTCGCCACCCTCGCCCGGCATTATGATACGCCCTGCTACGTGTATTCCGGGGCGGCGCTACGCGAACGCTACCATTCCTTCAGTAACGCACTGGGTGACGGCACGCAGGTGTGTTATGCCGTCAAGGCCAACAGCAATCTGGCGGTGCTGCGTTTATTTGCTGAAATGGGTGCCGGTTTTGACATTGTTTCGGGTGGAGAACTGGAACGGGTGCTGCGTGCCGGAGGTGCAGCGGAGAAAATCATTTTTTCGGGCGTAGGTAAGTCTGCCGATGAAATTCGTGCCGCCCTGTCTGCCGGCATTGCCTGTCTCAATGTGGAGTCTGCTGCAGAGTTGTGGCGAATTGCCGATATTGCTGC
>NZ_JBYCKP010000342.1:0-1868 GCF_057473445.1 Acidithiobacillus sp. TH-A36
CCCCAGATCATAAAGCTTGGCCAGCAGGGTGGATGATTTCATCGGGGCACCATTGTCGGAGTGCAAGACCAATGGCTGCCGCCAGCATTGCTCCACCGTAAAGCCCCTTTGGATGAGCGCAGCGGCATACTCGCCACTCTCCTCCGTATGGACCTCCCAGGCCACCGCCTTGCGGCTGTATAGGTCCTCAAAGAGGTAGAGGTAGTAGTATTGCCCACGCACCGGCGACGGCAAGTACGTGATATCCCAAGACCAGACGGTGTTGGCTGCGGTGGCCGTATGGGTGGTGGGTAACTTCTCCTTGCGGGGCAGGTGCGCCCGACCCCGTCGTGCCCCCATGCCCTCGGCCTTGAGGATCCGGTAGAAGGTGGACTCCGATGCCAGATAAACCCCCTCATCCGCCAGCCGTGGCACAATCTGGGTCGGTGGCAGGTGTGCGGTATCCGGACGATGACAGGCGTCCAGCACCTCCTGCACCTCGGCTTCACTCAGCTTGTTGCTGGGTGCCGGTCGTTCGACCGTCGTGCGGGCATCCGCCTTCACCATTCCCTGCTCCACTGTCCATCGCTGGACGGTACGTAATGATAAGCCCGCTTCTGCGCAGGCCCGCGACCGGCGGGCGCCGCCGTCAGCAGCTTCCTGTATCCATGCGACCAATTGTTGCCGCTCCGGGACCGGGGTTAATCTTCCCCGGCGTCGTCCCCCCAGAGGGCGTTCAATTTTTTTCGCAAGATCAACAGCGCAGCCGCTTCGGCTAAGGCCTTGTCTTTGCGACGCAGTTCCCGCTCCAACTCGCGAATCCGTTTCTGGTCTACACGGCCTTGCGCACCCGCTGTCTGTTTCTGTTGGGTGGCGGCCTGCTGCCCAACAAGGCAGGCCTGCTTCCAAGCCTTTACCTGCTCGGGATACAGTCCCTTCTCCCGGCAATACTGGCTCAACTCCACCTCGGACAGCAGGGCCGTTTCCACCACCGCTGCCAACTTGGACTCGGCAGACCAGCCCTCTGCTGTCTTCTTGGTCACTGCACTCATCGCCCCACTCGCTATGGCCTGCTTGCGCCAATGGTAAAGCGTAACATCAGAAATCCCTTCCTGTTTGGCCAGTTCCGCCACGGACAAACTGGTGGGCGGCAACATCTTCTGCAATACAGCGGCCTTACGTTCTGCTGAATAACCCTTCATCTCGATAATCCACTTTCCGCCCCCACCCTACACCTGACTCCATTTCAGAGAGGCGACAACTACCCTGACACCGGGGGCCGGCCATATCGTGAACTGAGCCAACCACCTTACGAGGGGTGAAAAATTGCCCATATGTGCTAGTGGTGTCACTTTCCTGCAGGAAGGTTTCATAAAGACGGGTTTTGAATTCGGGATCCGTATTCTTCAGCGATCCAAATCGGACAAACTTCTTCAGGAATTCATGGAAAATAATATTATGGTCCCGATTCTCTTTCTGCAGCACGATACCGTTAATGACGCTATATCCGTCCATGCCTTCGGGGAAAAGCTCTTTGATGTAAGGGCGGACCACCGTAAAGTATTCCTTGAGTACGGCGTCACGGTTCAGTTCCAGCAGGAAATCCAAGGATACTTCCCGTCCTTTGCTGTCCTTGCGCATCAATCCCAAGTCATTCAAAAATTTGTAAATAAAAAGCTCTACAAAAGTAGCCAGGCAATCTTCCGGCTTATCTGCTTTCAAGCGCCAAATTGTTTGCCAGACGCTGGCCGACAGAGCAGTAGGATTGACCTTTTTGTTTTCAAGGACCAGGCCAGTCCGTGGATCGAAATTCTTGATGACATAAAGGATCTCGGCGACCACTGTCTCATCATCGAAGTTGAGAACCTGCGGCATAGGTTTGCCATCTT
>NZ_JBYCKP010000343.1:0-1247 GCF_057473445.1 Acidithiobacillus sp. TH-A36
TTGACCGGCATATCGCTCTCTCGACCATTTTTGCCACCACGAAAAACCGGTCTCACTGACCCGTTCCATGCTTTGGGGTGTTACAAAATTGCCGGACACGGAAGCCATGGAAGGAAAAGAAAAACCTCCGACAAGCATGCCGACGAGGAGAATAGCCACCCTTTTTTTCGATATCCACATAACATCCATCCCATAACGGCGCATTAAAGAAAAAATAATCATCACGTTGCATGGAAATAACCCGCAAAATAATTGTCTTATCCCGTAACAGATCATATGATAAAGGAAAGTTCCACAGGACGGGGTAACATGCTATCTGAAAAGCAGGTACAAAAGATTCCGATAAACGGGTCATTTTCCGGTTTATTCCAAGCGGGAACCACCTCTTATTCTGTAAACGGCTTGTCGGTATCGGACCACCCGCTGCAAAAGCGCAATGATCAATGGCGTGACAGTTTATTGCGGGCCGTGTTTACCTTGCCCATGCGTTACGCAGACCGCCGCACGCTCTGGAACATCCCGGAATTTGAAGAAGACACCAAAGTCTATGTCAAAGGAACGGTCATCAGTAAGCGGACGGTCCACAGCAAAAAAGGCCCGTTTTTGGATGTCCGCCTCAAAGACGCAATGGGACACGAATTTCAAATCCTCTGGTTTAATTTTCGCGCCTATCAGGAAAAAATCCTGCAAACTGGCAATCAGCACATCTTTGCGGGGAAGCCCAAAAGGAAAAACGCCTTGTGGACCTTATTCAATCCGGAAGTGCTGTCTACGGCCGATATGGGCAGTATTCAGCCTATCTACCGCAAGGAAGGCAAAGAACATTCGGAACAGGTTAAAAAACGGATTCGTCTCCTGATTAAGGAAAGTGCGGCATTCATTCCCGCGCTGTTTCCGAACTATTTGAATCAGGTACTGCAGTTGCTGGATCTCCCGGCTCTGGAAACGGCGCTGCGTGACACCCACTGGCCGAGCGACCTGGAAAGCGCCTATCTGGCCCATAACAGTCTGAAAGTAGCAGAAATGCTCTGGCATATGGAAACCATGACGCAGCACCCCGCCAGTCGGGTCACGGCTATCCGTCCGGTCCTGCAATTTTCCCAAGCCCAGCAACAACGCCTGCTAGAAGCGTTGCCCTTCCCGCTTTCCGCTTCCCAACAAAAAGCCTGGGCAGGTATACAGCAATGCCTCAGCCAGCCCCGCGCCCAGGACCTGCTCATTCTGGGCGGCGTCGGCTCGGGGAAAAG
>NZ_JBYCKP010000344.1:0-9212 GCF_057473445.1 Acidithiobacillus sp. TH-A36
TGGATCAGCCCCCTCGGTCCTCTGCGCCTGTCCCTGGCGATTCCCCTGGACAAGAAGCCCGGAGATCTTACCCAACCCCTGCAGTTCACTGTGGGAAACAATTTCTGATGCCCCGGTGATATGGGTATGATGCGTCAGTTACTTCTGGGTCTGGGTTTGCTGCTGTTTGCCGTGATGGCCTTCGCGGACCCCATGAAAATCGGCTTTGTCGATCTTGATAAAGCCCTGCGCGAGCTTCCAGAAGCGCAGGTCGGCGCGGCGAACCTCAATAAGCAGGTGGAGGCCAAGCAAAAGGAAATAGAATCCAAGCGCCAACAGATAGATACTTTTCAGAAATCGCTGGAAAAAGATTTCCCGCATTTGAGTAACGCCCAGCGGCAGGATCGTGAAGCACAATTGCAAAATATGATTCTCAGTCTTCAGCAATTTCAGCGCCAGGCTCAGGATAGCCTCAACTATCAGCGCAATCAGATCCTCAAGAATATTCAGACCCAACTGGTCAAGGTGGTCAGTCAAATTGGCCGTGCCGGGCATTATACGGTCATCCTCAATGACAAGTCGGTATTGTATGTCAGTGGTGCCATTGATTTGACCGGGCAGGTGGTGGCAGCCATGAACAGCACGATGAGTGCGGCAAAGTCCGCAGGTAAAAAATAATGAGAGCAACCGGCGCGCATCGTCTCCAGGATCTGGCACAACACATCGCTGGAGAAGTGCGCGGCGATGCGGAATACCTGATTACCGGAATGGCGCCTCTTGATACCGCCGAGGCTGGGGATATTACTTTTTTCCAGGCGAGCAGCCTGCGCAGCTGTTTGCAGTCCAGTCAGGCTGGTGCCGTTATTCTCAGTCCTGAATCTGCCGATGAATTTTCTGGAAACTGCATTGTTGTCAAAAATCCCTATGCGGCTTTCGCTAAAATCATGCAGTACCTGTTTCCTGTGGCCCGGCATGAACCGGGTATTCATCACAGCGCCCAACTGGATCGAAATGTACAGATCCATCCTGAGGTACGCATGGATGCTTTCGTCAAGGTGGCGGCGGGGGCACAGATTGCGGCCGGAGTTTGGCTGGAGGCAGGGGTATTTGTGGGCGCTGACGTTCAGATAGGAGCGGGAACCCATGTTTATCCCGGTGCAAAAATCTATTCTGGTTGCCGCATAGGCGAACGTTGTATTCTCCACGCGGGTGCGGTTATTGGTGCGGATGGTTTTGGGTTTGCGGAAGAAAACGGAAAATATCTGAAAATTCCCCAGATAGGCGGGGTATTGATCGGCAATGATGTGGAGGTAGGTGCCAATACCTGTATTGATCGTGGTGTTCTGACCGATACAATCCTTGCCGACGGGGTCAAGATCGATAATCTAGTGCAAATCGGTCACAATGTACAAATAGGCGCGCATACCGTGATTGCTGGTCAAGCTGGCATAGCGGGCAGTACCCGTATTGGCAGCCATTGCCGGATTGGCGGGCAGGTTGGCGTTACCGGACATGTTGAAATAGCAGATAACTGCGTGATTGCCGGACAAAGTGCGATTACCCATTCCCTGCGTAGCCCGGGGGTTTATTCGGGAGTGGTCCCAGCCCATGAAATTACGCGTTGGCGGCGCATTGTTGCCCGCTTTGACGGGCTGGATACCTTGTTCCGGCGGGTAAAAACTCTGGAGAAAAAATCTGCGCACCAAGCATCATCTGACGGAGAGCCATTTCATGGAGAGTGAACTGAATATTCAGGATATTATGAAGCGATTACCGCATCGCTATCCTTTTTTGCTGGTAGATCGCGTGCTGCATTTGGAGATAGGAAAGTCGTTGCGGGCAGTCAAAAATGTCACCATGAATGAGCCTTTTTTTCAGGGACATTTTCCGGCCATGCCCGTCATGCCGGGGGTTTTGATTATTGAGGCTCTGGCCCAGGCAGCCGCTCTGCTGGCTTTTGTTTCGGAAGATAAATATGGCGAAAATGCCGCCGTATATTTTGCCGGTATTGATAAGGCCCGCTTCCGCAAACCGGTAACTCCAGGCGATCGCCTGGAACTGCTGGCTAACGTCAGTCGGCGTCGTTCGGGAATGTGGCAAATGGAAACCCAGGCACTGGTAGATGGTCATGAGGTGGCTTCAGCCCTGTTGCTGGCGACACTTCGGGAAACTGCTCAATGAGTGTGAATATTCACCCTACGGCCATCGTTGATCCAAGTGCCATTGTTGGTTCTGATTGTAAAATTGGTCCTTACGCAGTGATCGGTGCTGAGGTAGAGCTGGGCGCTCATTGTCAGATTGGTGCGCATGCGGTACTGGAAGGTCCGACCCGGATTGGCAGCCATAACCATATTTTTCAGTTTGCTTCGGTGGGTACGGCCCCTCAGGATTTAGGCTACAAGGGCGAGCCTACGGCACTGGAAATCGGTTCGCACAATACCTTGCGGGAGTTCGTGACGGTGAATCGCGGCACGATAAAGGGTGGCGGTGTGACGCGAATTGGTAGCCACAATCTGCTCATGGCCTATTGTCATGTGGCCCATGACTGCCGCATCGGCGATCAGGTAGTGATGGCCAATGCAGCCACGCTGGCCGGACATGTATGTATTGAAGACCATGCCATTCTGGGTGGTCTTACTGCTGTACATCAATTTGCGCGTATTGGTTCGCACGCTATTCTGGGTGGGGGGACCATGGCGCCCCTGGATATTCCACCCTATATGATGGCTGCCGGGAATCATGCCAGTCTTCATGGTATTAATGTCCGTGGTCTGGCCCGGCGTGGCATTTCCCGTGAGACCATTTTACAAATCAAACGCGCTTACAGAATTTTGTTCCGCTCTGGACAGCGTCTGGATGATGCTATGGAAGAGGTGCGCAAGCGTGGTCTTGATGCCCCGGAAATCGCCCATTTACTGGATTTCATCCAGAGCAGCAAGCGAGGAATTACCCGGCCATGATAAATCTCAAAACAGCCGTGATCGGTGTGGGTCATTTAGGTCGCTTTCATGCCCAGAAATATGCCAATTTGTCCGATCTGCAAGGCATTTATGACGCCAATCACGATCGTGCCGCTGAAGTGGCCCGGGAACTGGGTTGTCGGGCTTTTGCCAGTATTCCTGAGCTGCTGGCTTCAGTAGAGGCCATATCCATAGCAACTCCAACTTCAACGCATCATGCGGTGGCTGAAGAAGCATTGCGTGCAGGAGTGCATTGCCTGGTTGAAAAGCCGTTCACGCTGGATATTCCGGAAGCAGATGCCCTGATTGCCCTGGCTCAGGAACGTCAACTGGTTCTGGCTGTGGGGCATATCAAAAGAGTGCATCCAGCCATTCGCCATTTGCGTCAGGCGGGTTATGGCGCCCCGCGTTACCTGGAGGCAGAGCGTCTGGCACCGTTCAAACCCCGTTCTCTGGATATTGATGTCATCATGGATCTCATGATTCATGATCTGGATCTGACCTTACTGTTGACCGGGGCCGAACCTGTTGATGTGCGTGCGGTAGGCGTTGCCGCAGTGACCGACAAGGCCGACATGGCCAATGCCTGGATTACTCTCAGTAACGGTACCGTAGTGAACCTCGCGGCCTCCCGGGTGGTGCGCGAACCGGCACGACGCTTGCGGATTTTCTGGCAGGACCGTTACGCTTCAGTGGATTTTATCCAGAATACCCTGCACATTTACCATCGCGGAGAAGGCGCCGTCCCAGGTATTCCCGGTGTTCGGGATGAAGCCGTCAATTTGGCTAAAACCGATGCCCTGGCTGCAGAAATTGAAGATTTTCTGGGTGCGGTGCTTAATCAAACTCCAGTATTTTGTGATGGTATGGCGGGTCGCCGGGTATTGGCGGCAGCGCTGCAAGTACGCAAGGCGGTGGATGGTTTTCTTTCCCGCTGAGGGATGGACCAGACCCAGTCAATGGATTTTTAAACAGGATATCAATACATGAGTCATAGTACAGCCATTCCCATGGTCGATTTGCGTGCACATTTTCAGCCACTGCGTGAAGAAATTCTTGCCGGACTGGGAAACATTCTGGATCAGGCGGGTTTTATCCTCGGTGAACACGGTCGTGCTCTGGAACAGAATGTGGCTCAACTCTGTGGAGTAGCCCATGGGGTAGGCTGCGCGTCGGGAACAGATGCATTGTTGCTGGCTCTGCGTGCTTTGGGGATTGGGCCTGGGGATGAGGTCATTGTGCCTACCTTCACCTTTATTGCTACGGCAGAAGCGGTCCTTTACGTGGGTGCCAAGCCGGTCTTTGTAGACGTGGACCCGCAAAATTATGTGCTGACCGCGTCACTCATTGAAGCGGCCATCACCGACCGCAGCAAAGCCATTATTCCGGTTCATCTTTATGGGCTGCCTGCCGATATGCCCGCCATCATGTCTTTGGCGCAGCAGCATCATCTGAAGGTCATTGAAGATTGTGCCCAGGCTATCGGGGCCAGTATTCATGGGCGTGCGGTGGGAAGCTTTGGTGATATCGGCTGTTTTTCCTTTTTCCCCAGCAAAAATCTTGGCGGTGCTGGTGATGGCGGCATGGTGGTGACCAATGATCCGGAACTGGAAAAACAATTACGGGGCTTGCGCAATCATGGTTCATGGCAGACTTATCATCATGATGTGTTGGGTTATAACAGTCGTCTGGATGAAATGCAGGCATTGATTTTGCGCACGGAATTTCCGCATCTTTCTACTTTTAATGCGGGTCGTCAGCAGGCGGCTGCCTGGTATGCCGAGCATCTGGCGGGCCTGGATCTGCAGTTGCCCCATGCACCAGAAGCTTATCAGCATGTATACCACCAATATACGATTCAGCTGGAAGGTCGGGATGCGGTAAAAGCCGCCTTGCAGGCAGAGCACATTGCCAGTGCCATTTATTATCCCATACCCGGTCATCGCCAGAAAATGTTTGGTGATCAGCCTCAAGGTCATTGTCCGGTAGCGGATAAGCTGGCCGAGCGGGTTTTGTCCTTGCCCATGTTTCCCGAGCTGCAAGAGGCGCAGGTTGCCCGGGTGGCAGAGGTGATTCGCCGCACGCTGAAGGATTAAAGCATTGGGCAAGGTGTTTATCCTTGCTGTAGAGCGTTCCGGGGAAAATCTCGGACTGGAAATCATGGAAAATGCGACTGCTGCTGGCCTGAATTTACATTGGTCAGGAGTAGTGGGTTCGCGTTTGCAGGCCGCCGGCGTTGAAAATATTGCCGACGGGGAACCACTTGCCATCATCGGTCTGGTTGAGGTGCTGCGCCATTATGGGGCGCTACGCCGACTGTATCATCAGGTTGTATCGCACCTGAAAAAAGAAAGGCCCACTTGTGTCATCCTGATTGATCATCCGGCATTCAATATGCGCATTGCCAAGGCGGCCAAAGCGCTGGGCATTTGCGTCCTTTATGTGGTGGGGCCGCAGATTTGGGCCTGGCGCGGGCAGCGCATTCACCAGATCAAGCAGATTGTTGATCAAATGCTGGTGCTTTTCCCCTTCGAAGTGCCCATTTATGCCGAAGCAGATGTTCCGGTGCAGGTTCTGGCCCATCCTTTGCTGGCACAGACTACTGCTGCACCCGATCGTTTGACTGCTCGGGCGGCTCTGGGGCTCGAAGCGGAGGATCAGGTCCTCGCCTTGCTGCCCGGCAGCCGGCGTGGTGAGCTGGAAAAACTTTCCCGCCGTTATGCACAAACCGCAAGTATTCTGCGAGAACAAATGCCCCGGTTGAAAATTGTCGTGGCACTGGCTCGTGATGAACTGGCGTCGGCCTGGAACCACCAGTGGCAACAGGGAGCAGGCCCCTGTGATGCTCTGATGGTTATTGCCCAAACCCGCACAGTACTGTCAGCCGCCAATGTGGTACTGGTGGCTTCCGGAACCGCGACCCTGGAAACCGCACTGATGGAACGTCCGGCGGTAGTGGTTTATGCCCTGAATGCCCTGACCTACGCTTTTGCGCGGCGCCTGGTTAAAACCCCTTTTGTGGCTATGCCCAATATTTTACTCAAAGAGTCTGTTTATCCGGAGTTTTTGCAGGATGCCTTTAAACCCGGACAAGTTGCTGCAGCTCTGTTACCCTTATTTACCGAGGCTGGGCACAAACAGGTTCAGCGCCTGAAGCAGATACGTGACTTGTTGCAGGGTGATTCCCCGGAGGCGCTGCAACAGGTATTACGGAAAATGCTTTCATGACGGGTAAATCCAAAAATGGCCAGTGGCATGAATAATTGAGGATGAGTACAGCCAGAATATCTCCGGTTTTGGAGCACTGGGGACCCGAGTGCGCAGGTGTGGATGAAGCCGGTCGTGGTCCACTGGCCGGTCCGGTCATTGCGGCAGCGGTGATTTTGCGCGAACCGCTTTACGGCCTGAACGACTCCAAGAAAATGACCGCCAAGGCCCGCCTGCAATGGGCTGCCAGAATTCGGCAGGAGGCGCGGGCCTGGTCGTTGAGCTGGGCGGCAGTGTGGGAAATTGAGCGCTACAATATTTTACAGGCCTCTTTACGGGCCATGTCCCGGGCTATTGCTGCCCTGCCAGTGCGTCCGGAGCTTGTTGTTGTGGATGGTAACCAGTCACCGCCGGGCTGGCAGGTTGAGACTCTGGTGGGCGGTGATGGTCGGGTAGATGCTATTGCAGCGGCCAGTATTCTCGCCAAGGTGGCGAGAGATCAGACCATGCAGGTATTGGATGCTTATTATCCGCATTATGGTCTGGCCCGGCATATGGGTTATGGCACCGCAGTCCATCTGCAGGCATTACAGCGCTATGGACCTTGTCCGCTGCATCGACGTGGTTTTGCTCCGGTGGATCGAGCCTGGGAGGCAAAGCAGTGAGTGAACCGACTTTTGTTCATCTTCATGTGCATTCCGAATATTCTCTGGAGGATGGCATTATTCCGGTCAAGGCGCTGGCCAAGCGCTGTGCCGAAAAAAACATGCCAGCCGTCGCGATTACCGATCATGGTAACCTTTTTGCTCTGGTGAAGTTTTATAATGCTGCCCGCAGTCAGGGCGTGAAGCCACTGATCGGCAGTGAAATCTGGGTCCACGATGAGAGCGATGCCGACCGCCCCGCCAGCCTGATTTTGTTGTGCATGAACAAAACCGGTTACGCCAATCTCAGCCGTTTGTTGAGTCGCGCCTATCTGGAGGGACATCAGCAGGGCCGCCCGCAGATTGCCGCCGAATGGCTGCAGCGTGCCAGTGAGGGATTGATTGCCCTGTCCGCAGCCGGGCAGGGTGAAATCGGTCGGGCTTTGCTGCGCCGTGATCATGCACAGGCTGAACGGTTGGCAAAACGCTATGCAGACTGGTTTCCCGAACGTTTTTATCTGGAACTGCAACGGAATGACGAAAAAGATCAGGAAAGTCTGCTGCAAGCAACGCTCGGACTGGCCGAAAAGCTGAATTTGCCGGTGGTGGCTACCAATAATGCCCATTTTCTGGATGCCGCCGATTTTGCCGCCTTTGATGCCCGGCAATGCATTTCTGCAGGGCTGACACTGGATGATCCACGCCGGCCAAGACGTTTCACCGCCGCGCATTGTTTGCCGGATCCAGAGGAAATGCGCACACTTTTTGCGGATTTGCCCGAAGCTTGTGACAACACGGTAGAAATTGCCAAACGCTGTAATATGGAGTTGGTGTTGGGCCAATACGCCTTGCCTGATTATCCGATTCCTGAGGGCCAGTCTGTGGATGAATATCTGCATGAAGCGGCTCAGAAAGGGCTGCAGACGCGTCTGGATGCGCTGCAGATTCGTGCCCAGGATAGCCTCCCCTACCATGAACGCCTGCTGCGTGAAGTAGGCGTTATTCAACAAATGGGTTTTCCCGGCTATTTTCTGATTGTGGCGGACTTCATCCAATGGGCCAAGAACAATGGGGTTCCGGTCGGACCCGGACGCGGTTCGGGCGCCGGTTCTCTGGTGGCTTATGCTTTGGGAATCACGGATCTGGACCCGATCAGTAACGGCCTGCTTTTTGAACGCTTTCTGAATCCAGAACGGGTATCTATGCCCGATTTCGACGTGGATTTCTGTATGGATCAACGCGATAGGGTCATTCAGTATGTCGCCGAAAAATATGGTCGCGAACGGGTCGGCCAGATCATTACCTTTGGAACCATGAAAGCGCGGGCGGTGGTCCGGGACGTCGGCCGGGTGCTGGGACTGCCCTACGGGTTTGTGGACCAGCTCGCCAAGCTGGTGCCCGGTGATTTGGGCATGACCCTGGCCAAAGCCCTGGAAGAATCCGAAGAGTTGCGGCGCCGCCAGACCGAAGAAGATGACGTACGCGATCTTCTGGATATTGCCTTGCGTCTGGAAGGGTTGCCGCGCCATGCCTCCACCCATGCGGGGGGGGTTGTCATCTCTCCAGAGCCGCTGGCGGATCGTTTACCGCTATTTACGGACAGTTCTGGTGGTGGTGGTAATGTGACCCAGCTCGACAAGGATGATGTCGAAAAAATGGGTCTGGTCAAATTCGACTTTTTGGGTCTGCGCACCCTGACCATTATTGATATGGCGGTAAAACTCATTAATGCCGCTGCCGTCACGGAGGACCTTGCGCCCCTGGATATTCAGCAACTCCCGCTCGATGATCCAGACACTTTTGCACTGCTGAAATCCACGGAAACCGTGGCCGTGTTTCAGCTGGAATCATCGGGCATGCGTGATCTGGTGCGGCGTCTGCAACCCGATACTTTTGAGGATATTGTCGCCCTGGTGGCCCTGTTTCGTCCCGGTCCTTTGCAGTCGGGCATGGTGGACGATTTTATTGCCCGCAAGCATGGCAAGGCCCAGGTCAGTTATTTGCACGCCAATCTCGAACCCATTCTCAAGGAAACCTACGGCGTTATTGTTTATCAGGAGCAGGTCATGCAATCGGCGCAGGTCCTGGCAGGCTATTCCCTGGGGGGTGCCGATTTGCTGCGCCGCGCCATGGGCAAGAAAAAACCCGAAGAAATGGCCAAACAACGCAGTATTTTTCTGGAGGGCGCACATAAAAATGGCCTGCATCCCGATCAGGCAGGAGCCATTTTCGATCTGATGGAAAAATTTGCGGAATATGGTTTCAACAAATCCCATTCTGCGGCCTACGCTCTGGTTTCCTATCAGACGGCTTATCTCAAGGCCCATTATCCCCAGTTTTTCATGGCGGCGGTTCTGACTGCAGATATGGACCATACCGACAAGGTCGTGGCGATGATCGCCGAATGTCAACGCATGGGCCT
>NZ_JBYCKP010000345.1:0-1624 GCF_057473445.1 Acidithiobacillus sp. TH-A36
CTTACTTTTTGGCCCAGATCTCACAGAAATGGTTTGAATGAGCTGGGTAAAACCGTAGAGGGGTGAGGTGGGGAAACAGGGTGGGACAGGGAACACTTTTAAGCACCGCTTGAAAATGTTAGCACGGTATCACAGGAATAGAGAAAGGGATGGATGAGGATGGACTGTCTCACTGGTGCCATGTTGAATGGATGTTTTTGCTCCACATTCCACACAGTTCCATGACTCCATTCATGGTCCTGTTATTAGTGCAATGGTGAGTTGATGGTAATGATGTTGACATTGGTACTGTTGTTTTGGATGGTGACAATGATGATGATGACAATGATGCTGTAGTCCCTTGCAGCACATTACTGTTGGAACAAGTTGAAATGCCCAGGGCAGGGATTTGCCAAAACTCACCAAGCATGTTGATTCTATTAGTGATGGTTGAGGAAGGGCAATATTGGGTTTAAACTCATTAGTCCAGTGCCAGATGATAGCTGTCATCACACACACACACACACACACACTTTATCTTTATTCCGCAATACAGCGGCAAGAACGGACAATGCCCAGCCCCATGGGCACCATCCCAGCCCCAAATAAGGGCTTTACAAAGGAACACGCTTGGCTAGCATGTGTGCATTGGCCACAGCCAATAAAGCATTGAGATCTGCACGGATGTTGCTGCGTACCCTAGCCCTAGATTTGCCCATTGCAGCGGCATAGGCCCTGGCCACATACTCGAAGGCAGGGTCTGACTCCTCACCCCAGACACCCCAGTGATCCACTGACATGGGGATGAACTGCAGATGATGATCTGTGCATGCTTCCCCATGTTTTCTCCTCTTCTGGGTCTCACTGTCCTTGACAGCATGCAGAGGGTCCTCCACCAAGCCTGGCAAGAGCCTGGCCTGGCTAGCACAGATAACGGTGAAGTCCAAGCAGGCAGGCCCTCCTGGAAGAGAAGGCAAATACACGTCTGCAGGCCGAGAACTCCCGGAGACTAGTCCCAAGGCCTCCACCTTGGCTGTCAGGAAGCCTTTGCGGGCATACTCCGCAAAACGATCGCGAAGGGTATTGTGACGTCGGCAACGATCCCAGCCTCTGCGACACTTAAGGGCATGGTGCCCAGCTGCATCCATAGCTTCCAAGCACATAGGGCATTTAGCTCCATCGATGTACACAGGCAGGCCCATGCGATACCGAAGATAACACAAAAATGCCTTCGGATGCATCCAGTGGTTCTTACCCTTGTCTGGAGGAGCTGTCAACCATGTAGCTGTGCCTGGCACCTGAAGGGAACTGAATCGAGCCCTCTTCTCCAATGAGGCATTCTGCAGCACTTCATCTAAGATGACAAGTTCAACAGCAGAGGAAAGTTCCCTTTGAACCAAGGGTGTTTGCAGATAAGGGAAATCCTCTGCACATAAAGGAGCAGAGGGGGCTCTAGTGTTGAAGTCTTCCACGGCCTCAGACAATGCCACCGGGGCATAACCAGGGTATAGAGATCGGGTGAGGGCGTAGCTACCATCCACAGAGGAGACATAGGCCGCGCTAGCATGAGCTGATGTAGTGCGCAGCGATAAGCCCCCTTTGCGAATGGGCAAAGCAAACTCACGCCAAGTGATCTCATCCACCA
>NZ_JBYCKP010000346.1:0-1681 GCF_057473445.1 Acidithiobacillus sp. TH-A36
CCTGGGCGGGAACAGAAACAAGGGGAGTTGTGGAACCATCCACGCCGTCTTTGGCGCGGAATATCAGCCGACCGTGGCCATCGTGGGTTACGCTGAGCTTGAGGGCGTTGGCCAGGTCCTGTGCAAGGACCAGAACTGAATTTAAAGGAATATTTGGAGCTTGAATATCGATGATCATAATACACCTCACCAGAAAACTATCATCATAATGATAGATGTGGTTGTACATGTCAATCAGTATGCTGATTGCTATGGGCGCATGTATAGTGTCATAGCATTTCTTGGGGACCGTGAGTTACTTTTTTGATCCCTCCTTCTCTCCTGGCTGTGATCTGAACTGTATATAACGTAGCTCAGCCTCTGCGATTCGCGAGATTGCGTCTCTCCCCTGATTGTCAGCGGCCACAAAATTTTCCAACACCTTCTCAATAGTTCTCGAAGCGAGTAATTCTGGGGGAATATTAGGGATAAGTAATTGCCAAAGCTTGATATTGAAAGCTTTGGCAATTTTTTCGAGTATGGCTGCAGTTGGTGAATATTTAGTGTTGGAAGCTGGATTGATTAAATTGCTGATAGTGGCTTGAGATACCCCAGAGCGGCGCTCGAGCTCTTTCTGAGAGACCTTATTGATCTTCATCAGTAAAGAAATATTTGCTGCAATTGTAGATTTGCTTGTTTCGTCCATAGCATAAGCATACGTTTTTTTAATATCAGTATGGTGATTGACTGATTATCAACATGCTGATATTGTTTCTTCTCATGAATATGTCCCTCGCATCTCAAGCAATCCGTCGTCTACATGCAGCCAAGGGGTCGTGGAAGAGTGTCGCCCTTGCTACAGGCGTCAGTTATTCCTGGTTATGCAAGTTTGCAGAAGGCCGCATTCTTAACCCCAGCGTTCAACGAATTGAGCGCATCCTTTGGTATTTCGAACAACTGGACACCGATTCCATCCGTGAACGTGTCCAGAAGCGCCGCCAACTCCCTATAACCCCATCAAGCCCCTCAATTTGGCCAACTGGCGAGGAGACCCCCGATGAGTAAGGGCCGTACATCCCGCAACACCCCTGGACGCCGAATGAAAACTTCCAAGCCGTTGTTAATGGCAACGGATATTGATGTAAACCTGATTGATCTGGTCGAAAGCGGGCTCATCAAATTCGAGATGAAGCCCAATGGCGAAGTCCGTCTGTTGACGCCCCTTGCACCGGCACCGGCCTGCAACGGGTCTCTGGTCTGGGAGGGCTGACCATGTCCTGCTATCTCATCACGGACGAGGAACTGGAACTCCTGCGGGAAATGCCCTGGGCTGCCCAGTTGATCTACCTACGCGCCATTCGCCCCTATATGGATTACAGCTCGGGAATTGTTGGTCTGCGTCGCGGCATCAGCCGACAGTCCATCGCCGAGGAGTTGTCCGTCCCTGGACAGCAGGGACGGCACAACGCACGAAGAGTGGTGCCCTCCACGAAAGAAGTTCGCCACGGGCTGGACCTGCTCAAAAAAGAGGGTTTGATTGATCAGATTCCGGCAGATAAAAAGCTCGTTTTTCGATTGCCCCACGCGCAAATGGATCAGCCTGTCCAAAATATGAGGGGCCGAAGAGGGGCCGAGAAGAGGGGCCGATCAGGGGCCGAGGAAACTGGTAAGCTTATCAAAGCAGAAGAATACATTACCCCCG
>NZ_JBYCKP010000347.1:0-1483 GCF_057473445.1 Acidithiobacillus sp. TH-A36
ACCCGGAAGAAATCTGGAAGGTCGCCGAACCTCCCTGACTGGCACCACTGGTCATGGTGATCTGCAAATTAGTCGGAAATGACGATATGTCGCTAGGGGGGACTCGCACGCCGGCGGCATCGCTGACATATTGTCCGGCAGAAAGGGTCATATTACCCAGATTATTATTCTGCAGACTGCCGCTGACTAACATGCCGGGGCTACTTACAAACGGACTGGCGGCTGCGATGCCCGCAGGATCAGTCAGCACCGTCTGCATACCTACGGCACCCTGACGCGTCGGCTCTACCAGAAAGCTGTCCCCTGCTGCCGCAGTTCCGGACACCTGCAACTGGAATCCTACCCCGGAAAAATTCAGGCTCGTCGTACTCGCACCCGAAGATACAGAACCAGAAGTGCTTGCCACCGTTGCTCCCGTACTGCGGTCCTGCAAAGTCCATACGGAACCTGAGCTTTTGGTCAAAATATAATCATTGCCACTCAGATTTCCGACGTTGGTAATGGTGCCCAGCACCGAAGCAGCGCCACTACTGTTATGTGTATTTGCGAATACCTGCACCGCACCTGTGCTGAACAAGGCTGAACCGCTGCTACCGTTGAGATTCAAACCCTGCGCCTGCTGGGCATTCAAGGCCGAGGCAATACCATCTGCCAAAAGTCCCAAGCCATTTTCAGCAGGGTTCAACGATTGACTGCGGAATTGCAATAATCCGCCCAGGGTTCCACCAGTGAGGCTTTTGGAGATATCCGCGCCGTTGTTGGCATAACCTACATCCAGAGTTTGCTGGTTATATGGGCTACTCTGGGTCTGCAGGGCAAACGATTGACCACCCGCCACCAACACCTGTCCATTACTCAGAAAAACACTGAGCTGGGAATTCTGCTGTTTAAGAACCTGCACACCCACCTGACCATTTAATTCGGTAATCAGATGATCGCGCTGATCCAGTAAATCATTGGGTGACCCGTTGGGATTACCCTGCGCGGCAGAAATCTGGACATTCAATTGTGCAATCTGCTTGCTGATGCTGTTGATCTGGTCAACGGACTGGGTAATCTGCTGATTCACCCCGCTGCCTACGCTGGCCAACTGCTGTCCCAATGACTGAAATGTCTGGCTGAGGGTCTGTGCATTGCTGAGCATACTCTGGCGGGCGGGAATATCATCCGGGCTGGCCGCCACTTGCGCGACCCCGGAAAAAAACTGGCTGACCTGGGAGCTGACGCCGCCATTATTGAGCATACCCAGGATATTCTGGAGGGAGCTGGATAAACTGGCCTGTCCGCTTGCGCTGGCACTGGCCGTCCAGACCTGACCCTGTAAAAAGCTGCTGTAACTGCGTTGCACGGAATCGACCTGAGTACCGTTTCCGTAATAAAGGCCGCCAATAGCGGTAGGGATAGCCGTTGACTGCAAAGCACTTTGTTGACTGTATCCGGGCGTATTTACATTGGCAATATTGTCCCCAACCACCTGCAAGGC
>NZ_JBYCKP010000348.1:0-2636 GCF_057473445.1 Acidithiobacillus sp. TH-A36
CATTGATTCCACAGGTATATCGTTGCGATATCTATCGGCAGGCGGCAAAGGCGCTGCGCCTTCCCGTTCCCAATACGGATTTTGTCGACTGGGGAAATCACGCCCAATCCTGGCAGGTTCAGAGCGATGATGGGCATCCCATTATCATGGGACCCAACCTGATTTTTGATGGGAGCACCATCACCCGCTGAGCGGCGATGCACCATCATTGGGCCCCTTCTCGGGGAATATGCACCAGCCTTGTACATCCATCACCCGCAGAATGCCCAGCAAAATCCCCGTGCACGGCCTAAAAACAACGATTCAGAGTAACTTCGCAATCATGGCATGGAAAATGCTGTAGCTTGCTCAGCACTGTTCACCGATGAACAGCGTTTTGGGACGAAGGCGTTCCTGGCTCATACGGGCCGGGAACGCCTTTTTCTTTGGCTTTTATCCGCTTTAGAGGGACGCTCCATGAAAGAACTTTTAACCATGCTCCGAAGTGGAAACTGGCGCGCTTTGGTCGCCAGCATTCTCTATTTCGACACGGGCTTTACTGTCTGGTTGCTGTATGGCCCGCTGGCCCCCTACATGATTCACTCCTTGCATCTGAGCGATGCGAAACAAGGCTTTTTAGTCGCAGTACCGATCCTCTCTGCGGCAATTTTACGCGTGGGCATGGGCAACCTTTACCAAAGCATGAATGGTCGCTGGCTGGCGCTGGGTGGTGTCGCACTATCCGCTATTCCGCCCCTTTTTCTGCTGCTTTATCCGGGTGTACCCGGTTACTCACTGCTCATCGTGCTCGGTGTGCTACTGGGTGTTGGCGGAGCCAGTTTTGCGGTTGCCCTGCCCATGGCCGGAAGTAATTATCCTGCCAAAGTGCAGGGAACCGTATTGGGCATAGCTGCTGCTGGAAACATTGGAGCGGTACTGGATGGTTTTCTCTTTCCGCCCCTGGCCGCGAATTTTGGCTGGGCGCACGCGACCGCTGCCGCCCTGCCCATGCTGGCTCTGGCCGGTGTGAGCCTGTTTTTCTGGGGCAAGGATAGCGCCCCCAAAAGCGGTCGGGTAAAACCCGCATTACTGGGCTTTGTGGTAACTCTGGCAGGTTTGGCAGTTCTGGCTGTAGCAACACCCATGGGTTGGTTGGGATTGCAGGGTAAAGCCGCTCTATTGATGCTACCCGTATACGGCGTATTGCTGACAGGGATTTTTCTCCCGCAACGCTATCGACTGGCCCTCCGCGAACGCGATACCTGGGTGATTATTCTGATATACGCCATCACCTTCGGCGGCTTTGTCGGCATGTCTGCCTATGTCAGCCTGCTCATGGTTACTCTATACCATTTGCCCAAAGTGGACGCTGGCATGCTGATGGCACTGTTTGCTTTTACCGGAGCCATGTTGCGACCTTTGGGCGGTATGATTGCTGACCGGATCTCGGGTGCTGCTGCACTACGCTGGTTTTTAGGTGGTATCGCGCTGATGGATATGGTGTTTGCAACCTGGACCCCGCCTCTGGATCTGGCCATTGGCTTCTTACTGATTCTGTATGCCTGCTTCGGTCTGGGAAATGGTGCCACGTTTCAACTGGTTCCCCTGCGCTGGCCTGAAAAAACCGGCATCATGACCGGTATTATTGGTGCTGCAGGTGGAATAGGCGGCTTTTATCTGCCCGTTATTCTGGGCATCACCAAGCAGGAAACCGGCACCTATCACCTGGGCTTTGCCTTCTTCGCCGTACTGACGAGCATCGCACTGGGGCTGGTACTTGTCCTGCGCCAGCAGTGGTTAAGCTGGTCTCATCATGGAACGATGGCTGTAGCCATGGAGGAAACGCCCTCAGCTTTATCCGAAGCCAGCGCCGTTACTGACTGAGTTTTCACTAAAGTCCCCCATCACAACTTGCGGTTCTTCCAGATGCGTTTGCTGACGCATCGGGAGTTCTGCGCTCTTTATCAATGATTTCATGGCTAAATTTATTCTGGAGACCCAATCATGCCTTCTCTGAAAAAAACTGCTGCGTATCTCGCCGTTATGAACGCTCTACTAATCACTTTGGCAGGAACTTGGGCCAATGCAGACACTCTGAGCGATGCCATTACCCAGGGACAGGTTCATCTGGATTTTCGTCCTCGTTATGAATTCATGTCGCAGGCCGGGAAAAAAGATGCAAATGCCTTTACCGTACAGACGCTGCTGGGCATCAGCAGTAAACCCATTGCCGGTTTCAGTGCTGATCTGCAATTCATCAACGTAGCGGGCATCATCAACCAGTACAACAGCTTACGTAATGGCAAAACGGCGTATTCGGTTATTCCCGATCCGGATGAAAGCAACGTCAATCAGGCCTATCTGCAATATGCCGGCATTCCCGGATGGAAATTGCGTGCGGGTCGGCAGGTAATCAATCTGGATGATGAACGTTTTGTAGGTGCTGTGGGTTTCCGCCAGACCCCCCAGACTTTTGATTCCGTATCCATCTCCGGAAAACCGCTGAAGGATCTATCCATTTATCATGCCTTTAACGGTTGGGCAGAGGTATTTCTTACCACCCCCCAAAGGGGCTGCGTAGCCTTTACTTTACGGCTACTGGAAAAATCATGAAAACCCAACTGATGGCTACCTATTACGATTTTCAGGCTGATCAT
>NZ_JBYCKP010000349.1:0-2544 GCF_057473445.1 Acidithiobacillus sp. TH-A36
TTCTTGTCAACGGGTCGATGCGTCAGTGACATGCGCTTAAGCCCCTCACCGGGATAGCCAGTAAACAAACTCTCACCACCCCAACACCGCTGTACTCAGCCCGTAGATCATCAAACTCGGTCACAGTGGCAATTTGCTATATCGTCCGTTGATGAATCTTCCATCGTTTCATCTCCTCTTCGATAAAGTGGCTCACCAAATCACTGTATAGCCTTGCGATTGCATCCGGATTCAGGCCTTCCAATTGTGCCCATTCACGGCGCAGCTCCAGCATGGCCTTAAAGCGTTCTGGTGAACGAACCGATATTTCGGATGTTTTGAACTTTGATGCCTCGACAACATATTTGAACCGTTTCCCGAGCATCGCAATAATTGCGCGATCAATGTGGTCTATCTCTCGGCGAATATCATCCATCCCGGAACAATCCTCTGGCTCTACTTGATTTTGAAAATCCATTCATTCAGCTCCATAGTTGTTTGGCTGATAAATCAGCTATCCTTATGTCTTGTATACAGTGCATCCATTGGATCACAGATCCTACCACGGTAAATTTGTTCTCAGCCACTCCGCAAACAGTCAGCACCATTGTCGCCAATCTGGAACGCGCCGGAGCCATTGTGCGCCATCCGCATCATTACCATGGTCGTATCCAGCAGATTGATCTCAGCGAGACAGGCAAGTCCTTATTGGGGATGTAAGCCCAAACCGCCGAAATTTCCGTCTGTATCGCCTTAAGGTGTTTTCTACCGTAAGACAAGTCTGCATTGTATATGTGTTTACATCTATTTGGCACTCACACCCTGATTGCGTCTTAATGAACGCCAAGATCATACAGTAGGATTTTCATTGGGTTACGCTGTAGGCGGAAATTTCGGCGGTTTGGGCTTACATCCCCTACATGCTTCAGGATGAAACTTGTTCAGGATGATACTCTATTGTCCGTTAACACATGCGGCGACCTATCCCTCATGAAAGTCGGTGAAACTTCAGTATTTCATTCTTGAGCGAGCTATGTAACACATGTTGTTATGAAACGATTCAAAGAATGTAAAAAACCTGGCTGGACCAAAAGAAATTCTTCTTGATCAGTGAACGTCAAAGAAATGACAGAAAAATCTTATAAATAAATTAACAAGTTGAAAAACATGATGCTTTTTCCGCAAGAAGACTCGGACCAAACGAGTTATTACCTATACGGTAACATTGGCACATAGTTTGCTAACTTTTTGGTGCCCGGCTGGCTAGTCGCTCTCCGGGTAAAATAAACTTTCATTTCATCCCAGTACTTAAAAAGGAGTAAATTATGGCTGCTTTATTAGGCGGTGTATTGGATACAGTTACAGGTTTGGTTGGTGGTCTTTTGGGAGGCAGCAGCGGTCTTACCACCAGTGACGTCAGTACACTGATGAATGATGGTGTTGCTGCAACCAGTAGCCTCGATAAGTCGGTTACAAAAGATTCAGCTACGTTGGCAGGTGATCTGACCAATGATATTACGACAGCCGCACAGGGCACACTGAGTGAAGCCGCGACTGGTGCAGAAGACATGAGCAAAAGCTTCCTGTCGGATTCCTCGTCCACCCTGGCTTCTGTGGAGAAGTCATTGGGTTCCAGCCTCGGATCCACTTATGCTTCTGATGTAGAAGGACCGCTAGCCAAAGGCGTGGGCGGTGGAATTAGCGGAATGCTGACAGGCGTAGGTACCGGTGTGGGTGACGCAATGGCCAATATGGCTACCAGTGTACCTGCAGCAACTGCTTCCATTGCCAAATCACTAGGCGCATCCACTCTTACGGCTACCGGTTTAAGTGACGTATTGGGTAACGCGACAGTAGTTGGTTCTTCTTCGACTGGACTGTTAGGTGGCCTTCTCTAGCGCCATCTATTGGTCCTAAGTAGATGAGATTGTGGTGCGGCATTTTTTGTCGCACCATTTTAACAGGGCATTTCGTAAAGTCGCACCCGCATTGTTCGATAAAAGTCTAACCAGAATGACCAAGTCATCATAAGCAGTCATTTCATAAATAATGGGATTTTGCGACATGCCCATTACACCCAAAGTGAGGGTATAATTATGGGTTTACTTGGAGGTTTATTATCCGGCGTTCTGTCTGCTCTTGGCTTGGATAGCAGCAGTGCTAGTAGTTCTACACCCTCTATCCAGACGGTGAGTACCGTGGGCGCTGAAATGAATCATGCAGTTTCTCAAGCGATAAGTGCCGCTTCCACGCTTACCAGTGAGGGGATCGGATATGCAAGTGGTGAATCAAACGCTGCCATAACCAAAGCAGACTCGTTATTGTCAACAGGTATTCTTGGCGCAGAAAATGCCATTCCATCCGCGCTGAGTGGAAATATATCTTTAAGCAGTGCTACCGCTACGTTAAACGACCTAACCTCAGATGGCCAAAAAGCTGGAACGACCATTGCAGATTTTGCCAGTCAAATGCCCATGAATGTAGCACAAGGGATAGCCAAAAATGTTGGAAGTATTTCGTCGGTACCTGTCCCGACGGACATCGGTGGTTACTTGTTTTACTGAC
>NZ_JBYCKP010000350.1:0-8116 GCF_057473445.1 Acidithiobacillus sp. TH-A36
AGGATCACAGTGCCTCGGCGCAATGGGAGCATACCATTCTGGTCACCGACGACAGCTACGAGGTATTGACCCAACTCCCCGGCGATCCCATCTGAACATGCCCGAATTCATGGCAGGCGAGAACCTGTCAGGCGTACCGGAAACCCTGCGTCAGGAACGGTCTGTTTTACAGAGCCGTTTCTCTCCACGGCAGAGTAGTCGCTCGCTCTTGCGCCAGCACTGTGCTCTACTGGACAAATCCTTGCGCAAAATCTGGCGTCAGACTGCAGCAGAGCATGAACAGAGCGTAACCAGACTCAGCCTGATCGCCGTGGGAGGTTATGGGCGCGGAACCCTGTTTCCCGGCTCCGACCTTGACCTGCTGATTCTCACTCCACCCACACTTTCGGAAGATGAAGAGCAGTTCATTCATTTTTTTCTGACGGCGCTGTGGAATTTGCAAATGGAAGTGGGCTCCAGTGTTCGGTCGGTTCAGGAATGTCTGGAAAAGGCGCGAGAAGATCTCAGCATTGCCAGCACGTTTCTGGAGGCCCGTTATCTTTACGGTTCGCGGGAATTATTTGATCAGCTCAAAGAAACCCTCCACGCCAATCCGCCCTGGAAACCGGAAGTTTTTTTTGCTGCCAAACTCGCCGAACAGGAAAACCGCCATGCGCGCTGTAGCGATACGGCTTTTCATCTGGAACCCAACCTGAAAGAGGGCCCTGGCGGGCTTCGCGATATTCATCAACTGCAATGGCTGACTGGCAGCGTTTTCGGAGACAGCAGCCTGCTGTGCCTGTGCCAGAAAAACCTGGTCACCCCGAAAGAATATCGGCAACTTCTCCGGGCTCAGTCTTTTCTGACGCGCCTGCGCATCACCCTGCACTATGCCACCGGCCGCCATGAAGACCGCTTGCGCCTGGAGCAGCAACGCCAACTCGCCGAGGTACTGGGTTACCAGGAGCATCCCGGCCGCAGTCCGGTTGAACAGCTCATGCAAAAGCTTTATCGCGCCTTTGCCGACATTATGCGTATTGCTGCCATTGCTCAGGAAAATATTGCCCTGTACCTGGCTGATCAGGGCAGCCTGAGCAAAGATTCGGCTCAACCTGTCCGGAACCTAGTGCCCCTTCCCCAGGCAGATGATCCGCAATTATTGCAGAAAATATTACGCCTGTTTCGCGAGCTGGCCGAGAACCCACAGATCATTTCTCTGGATGCCTTGACCCAACGCGCGCTTTATAAGTTGCGCAGTAACATACAGGCCCGCAATCTTGAACAGGATCCCATCGCCAGAAATGAATTCCTGGCGCTGCTGGCGCAAGCAGATGGCGCTTATGACAGCCTGAAAATCATGCATCAATGTGGCATCCTCGGGCGGCTGATTCCAGCTTTTGAACGCATTACCGGCCGCATTCAGCATGACCTGTTTCACGTATACACCGTCGATCAGCACACCCTGTTTCTGCTGCGTAACATCGGACTGCTTCATAAACAGGAAGAAACCCGGATGTCTGTACTCAAACAGGCCTGGGCACAAGTGGATAAACCGGAACTGCTGGTTCTGGCCGGGTTATTTCATGATATTGGCAAGGGCCGGGGCGGCGATCATTCCCAAATTGGTGCTCAGGAGGCACGACGTTTTGCCCGACGCCTGCAGCTGTCAGCCAGGGACACGGAACTGATCATCTGGCTGGTGGAGCAGCACCTGCAGATGAGTACGGTCTCCCAACGCCGTGACCTGGAAGATCCTCAGGTCATCCGGGATTTTGCCAGAATGGTCGGTGATGAACGGCATCTGGCCTACTTGCTGTTACTGACCGTAGCAGACATGCGTGCCACCAATCCGGACCTCTGGAACGACTGGAAAGGCTTGTTGCTCAGCACCCTGTATCGCGCTACGGCTACCGAACTGCAGCAGGAAGATCGCAGCCGTCAGGACCTGCCTCACATTGTCCGGGATCGTCAGGAAAACGCGTTGCAATGCCTGACGCAGGAAGATCAAACCCGAGCGAGAGTATTCTGGCAGCATTTATCGGGGGCCTATTTTTCACGTTACAGCGAAAATGAACTGTTATGGCACATTCAGCAGATTCTCGCCCATAAAAGTCGTAAAACCCTGGTAGCGGTGCGCGCCCACCAGCCTGAGGGCAGCGAAATCCTGATTTATGGTCCTGACCGTCCCGGTCTGTTTCAGCAAATTACCGGTGCCCTGGATCGCCAGTCCCTCAACATCATCGACGCGCGCATTGATACCAGTGAAGATGGTCGAGCCATTGACACCTTTCTGGTCATTGACAACAGTCACGCCTTTGCACGAACCGAGCAGGCCGACCAGGATCTTGCGGTGCGGCTGCGCGCCATTATCGAAGGAGAAACCGAAAGCAAGCCACATTTTGGTCTGCGCCACCGCGACCCACGCCATCGTTTTTTTGCCCAGCGTCCTGCTGAAATCCGTGTGGATAACCACGCCCTCTCCCGCTATACCCTGCTGGAAGTGCGTGCGGCCGATCATCTTGGGCTGCTTTATCGGGTAGGTGAGGTATTACGCGCCTTACAGCTGAATATTCATGGAGCCAAGGTGTCTACATTTGGTGAGCGGGTCGAAGATACCTTTTTTATTCTCAATGAAAGGGGTCGACAATTAACTGAAACCCAAAGCAAAAAACTTACTGGCACGCTGGACGAAATGCTGAATGGACAAACGCACTGAATGACTTTTTCTCATAATAAAGGCAGAGTTACATGTGGGATTTTCTGATTCCCAAAGCAGACCGCCGTCGCGATCGTACTTTGGCGCTGGCAGCTATTATCCGTAGCGCCCTGTTGGTACAGAACATTGCCCGCAATGGTGAACAACCGGGGCCACTATTGGCTACCTGTATTCACAGCATTCTGTCCCTGGATAGTGCCAGCACTCGTCAGGCACTGGGAGACATCCAGAGTTTACGACAGGCACTGGCCCTGCTCTGCCCGCTCCTGCAACGCGGCCCCGCCAATGCCCAGGAAGCCGAACTGCTGCGCTATGCCATGGCGATGAGCAGCCTGAGTAAACGCCTGTTAAAAAATGCGGCCGCTTCACAGCGCGTGCATGAAGGTATTCAGCAGGCCAAGCGGCAAATTCAGCATTTTGGTGATCCGCTGCAGAGCAGCGTCATTGCCGGTCTGGCCCAAACCTACACGGAAGCTATCGGCACCTTGCGCCCGCGCATTATCGTCAGCGGTGACAGCCGCTATTTAAGTGACGCTGACGATGCCGCCCGTATCCGCACGCTCCTGCTCAGCGGTATTCGCGCTGCCGTACTCTGGCGGCAGGCGGGTGGTCACATTCCTGGAAGCCTGCTCGAACGTCGGGGTATTTGTCAGGAAGCCGAAGAATTGCTTTCTACGAACAATTCATGCTGAAACCCTGCAACTCGCAGCAGCGGTCAGGTTCTGAGCATCCGAATTAATTTTGGAAACTATCGAGACCCGAAGCATCAGTACTCTGTCTCTGTGCCGGCACCGCATTGCTGACGACAGATGCCGTAGACGCGGTGCTCAGTGGCGCGATGGTAAAGGATTTGATGCGGGTGGTAGGTAGCGGAGATTGGGTCTGGGGTTGAACTGAGACTGAGCGCGCGGGAGCCGTCGCCGACTGCGTACTTGCTGTACTTGCTGTACTGGATTTAAGTGGCTTGGTGGCAACGAGATGCGCCTGACCTGATTGAACAGACTGCGCATGAGCAACCGGCTGAGGTTGTTGATAACCCATGGTGTATAACTTTCCAAGCACCGCATTCACCAGGGCCTGGGCACCGTCCCAGGTCAAATGGACCTGATCAGGATCAAAGTAATTATATTGATCATGGCTGATACGATCCCAGTGCAACAAATAAACATTGGGATATTGTGCCTTGGCATGGAGATACTGTGCTTTGACTTCGTTTTCCCAGACTCTGGGAACATTGGGAATAATCAGCATGACTTTGCGATTTCCGGCTTCGCGCATTACCCGATCCAGATCCTGGGTAAAGACATCGCCATTACTGCCCAGCTCCAGAACGATATAGCGAATATCTGCATTTTGAGGTTGAGCCAACTCTGCCTGCAGGACGGCTGGAGCACGCGAAAACTGTCGACCCACTTTACCGTCCAGTATGGCATTGGGAACCTGATGAATCACAAAACCTGACCATCCCAGAAGAATGGAATCCGTAACAACCAATACCTGTTTTTCTGGATAGGCAGGATTCTGGCGGATTTCCTGTCCGTTATAGAGATACCCCGGTTGTGGATTGGGTTGCCAGGTCATGGAGCCAGCCGCCGGGGCAGACGTTGCGCCTCTGGCACTGAGGGCATTTCCCGCCGGTTCCGCCAGGGCCGCATTACCTGATTGACGGATTGCCAGTAACTGCTTCTGCAGCTGGGCAATTTTGAGCGCCTGGTAATGCTTGTATAACAGCAGGTGGAGATTTTTTTCGCGTTCATGAATAAATTGCTGATTAACCACCACCGTATCATACCAACCGGCAATGCCCAAGCCCAGAATCAGAGCCACAGTAAAAGCTGTTTGCAGGGAAAAATGATGCCGCGCTTTCTTGCCAAAAGCATTCTGTATACTGACTTCAACCAAGGCATAGGTAAGCACCGACAACAACAGGATAATCAACACAGAAAGTATCACTAAAACGTAATCAGTCGCGCCATGATAAAAATAATAGAGAAAAGAAATAACTGGAACATTCCATAAATACAAGGAGTATGACATCTCTCCCAAAGCCCCGCCCAATTGCCATTTCATCTGTGCAAAGACTGTGGATCGTTCCGCAGCATAAATATAAATTGCAGTAAGCAATAATACTGGTAAAGAATATATGACATAATTTCGATAAGGAGCCAGCAGTAACAGACCAACAATACCCAGCACAGCCATGACCACCAGCAGATCAAAAACAAGGGGAACTTTTTTGGGCTCACGACCACTCAGAACCATGAAACCCAGAATCCCGGCAATATAGGAAAAACCATGCCAAGGTAAAACATAAGCAGCATTAAGCTGATGATGTACACCCAACCAGTATGCTCCCCCGACCGTAACCATCAGCAATAGCAACATCAGCACAAAATAAAAATACTGGTTACGAATTATTTTACGCAGCAAAAAATGCAAAACATACAACTGCACCAACAATGAAATAAACCACATTCCAATAAAGGGGTGCGGCATCGCAAAGGTCTGAAAATAAGGTATATGATGAAATATCAGATAAAAGTTATAGACAAAAAGCGATGAATAAACAGCCGGTTCCCAACTGGTCAGATGAAAGTAATAACCAAACAGAGCGACTATCCAGGTTACCACCAGCATGGGAATGACAATACGAGAAAGGCGTCTTCTGAAGAAAGTGCGCATACTGTTCAGAAAGCCAGCATCCGTCGCATGACGCATGGATCTCTCTATTAAGTATCCGGAAACAAAGAGAAATACATCAACGCCCAGATAACCACCAGAAAACCATGCGCTGCCAAATGTAATGGTTTCATGCACATGAAACCCAATGACGCCGACCATGGCGAGAAACTTCAGATAATCCAGATAGAGCATACCGTCATCCCGCAAAATTTTATGAATTAGTTTTTGTCTTCAGTTTTTTTAATATCACGAGCAATGGCATGTACCATGACCTGAATTCCCTGCCAATTGGGATGAACCAGATCCGTCCAGAAGTATTGCGGATGATTTTTGCTGAGCAGATCCCAGCGCACCAGATGCACATTCGGGTGTGTGGCGGCGGTTTGCAGATAAAGCTGTTGTACTTCATGTTCCCAGGACCGGGGCATTTCCGGCATCACCAGAAATACCTGGCGGTGGCCAAGCATTTTGAGTAGTTGCTGCATGTCCTCAGGATACACTTCACCATTCGTACCCAATTCGATGACGACATCACCTACCCCTTGGGTCATCCCGGTTTGTTGCATGGTCTTCCAGATGGGCAGGGCGCTGGAAAACTGTCTGCCCACCCGCCCACTGATGAGCGCATTGGGAAACACATGCGCAAAATATCCCGACCAGCCGGTCAAAATACTGTCACCAATGATAATCACACCGACTGGATAAGTTTTAGGAAAACGCAGCACCGAACGAGCATCCAATACATAGCCCGGATCGGGGGATTCGGAAAAGTCCTTATGCGCATCAATAATTGCCATCTGATCCAGATAACGTTCAGATTTCTGCGGGGCGGGTGCCTTACGCGCCACAACGGGGGCAGGCAGAGTCTCGTGGATGGACTTCACCGCATAGGAAGTGTTTTCATCCATGCAGGCCGCGAGGCCCAGACAGACCCCGATCATCAAACTGAAGCGTACCAGACGGATAGGCTTTACTCCCATAAAACGACTGGAAAGGTTTTGAAACACCTGATGCGACATGACTATCCTTGATGTCTTTATTTTTTTGCTGGACGACTCTAACAATAAAACGAATTACATGCCACGCTCAATTTCATAAACCCAGGCCAAAACTTCGGCTACAGCCTGATACAGCTGAGGGGGTATTTGTTGATCCAGGTCCAGCTGCATGAGCAGATTAACCAGCTCCTTGGATTCATGAACAAATATACCAGCCTCTCGCGCTCTGGCAATAATTTGCTCAGCTACCAGGCCCTGCCCCTTGGCAATCAGAGTGGGTGCTGCATCTTCTGCCTGATAACGCAGAGCCACTGCACTTTTAGGTTTATCCATGTACGGAATCATCTACCGGACGAATCTGCTGCGTAGAAACCTGCAAGCCCAAATCCTGAAGGGATTGGGTCAGCTCGCCTCCGTGAGCTCGCAGCAAAGCCGCCTGATCTGCAGTGAGAACCAGATGCAAGGTAGATTTCACTAATTGCAGACGGGCTTCCACGTGCCCCAGCTTGGGCAGATCCAGAATCAGGGTACTATCCCAGCGCCGGGAGGGAACCTCTTCACCCGCTTGAGAAGGCTCTTCACCATCTCCATCACGACGCCTCACCAACCAGCTCACGTTCTGGCCCGGCCAAAGAGGCCCCGTCCAGACAAACTGCTGCTGATTCAACACCTGGATTTGTTGAGCCAAAATCTGCAGGGAGGCGGTATGAGCGTTAGTAGACAAGGCTAAGGCTCCCGATTTATTCAAATCGGCAATTTGGGTGTATGTTGCCACGTTCTGCTGGGCGATTTTGCTGGCATCACTGGCCAGGAGCGATGGCGACTCCGGTGCAACTGTCTGATTGAAAGACAAGGCAGCCTTACTGGTGGCGCTGGATCCTGTGTCAGCCATGGGTCTGCCCGCATTTTGTGGTTCAGCCAACAAGTTTTGTGTGGTCCATTGACCCTGGTTCCAGGCGGCCAGATGGCTTTCGTAAAAAACACCACTCTGCTGCAAGCTGCTCTGTAAAAAATTCGCAATATTGGCCGGAGACGCATCATTCGGCGCTAACATAGCCGCAGTATGAACAATTTGCGCAGCCGGTTTCCCAGTCTGGACCAGATCGCGTAAGGATTGCGCAGTATCCGATAAAGCCACCTGATCACTACGCACAGATGCCAAATGACTCATCAGCAAAAACTTGGGATTATTGCTGCCACCCAGGTAGGTCAACTGCACTTCCTGCCCTGCTGACCAGTGGCCTGGCAATTCAAAGGCCAGTGTTTTTCCTGCTACCGCAAGCATGGTTTGCTGATTGCCCGATTGTAACACTTTTGCACTCAGCGTATTTCCTGGCAGCAAGCTTTGAGACAACGATGTTGCCGTGGCATTAATTAGAGCTGTTTCCACAACTCTGATAGTGTATGCCGTTTCCATAGTCGTGGAATTCATGAGCGCTTTTCTTCATTCAGACGCCGAATTAACCATTCAACATCGTCTTCACGCATCTGACAGGCACTGGCAATGAATCTGGCATCTCGACCCGCTTCTGCCAACAGTTGCAGTCGCAGTAGCATTAACACCATCAGCAGAAGTATCCAGCACATGCACAAGACTCCTCAACCTTCAGCCTTTCCACCAGCTTTTTATTTTACCGCCCCAAGAAGAAGGTTGCTGTTTTCCTGAACTGCGCAGTCCAATACCCAGCATCCTCAATATTTCCCGATCACGGGTTTGCACATATTGGGCCACTTTTTCCTG
>NZ_JBYCKP010000351.1:0-2280 GCF_057473445.1 Acidithiobacillus sp. TH-A36
CGCACCATCAAGGTAGTTTTGAAGCGGGATGGGGCTTATTGAACAGCCTTGGGCCAAACAATATCTGGCCACTCTGGATCATGGAGCAGTGGTACCCAACAGCAAGTACAAGGTCATCGGATCATCTCTGCAAGATAGAAAACCGTAGTGCAGATAAAACGCTCTGGCCTTTTCGCCTTTGGCATCGACCACCAGCGCATAGGCAGCTACTGTTTTACGGGCCTCCAGACAATGTTCAACGGCACAACCCATGAGGAGGCGCCCCAATCCTTTCCCCTGGTGTGCTGAATCCACTGCCAGACGCCCCAGCCGGAAACAGGGCACTGGGTAACGCGGCAGTTTTTTTCGGGTGAGCGCGTCCATTTGCATGGCGTCAATCTGGGCAGCACCCAAACTGTAGTAACCCAGAATGGTTTTCGGTTTATCTGTATCAACCAATACATGAACCACGGCAATACCCTTCTTCACATGCTGAACGGCGAAGCGATGCAGGTATTCATCCAGCGCGTCCACAGCAGAGGTAAAAGCCTGACGGTCATGGCGCTGTGGGTCCAACAGTTGGATTTCAAGCACGCCGAATTTTACGCGCAAGATCCATGGCATTCTGTAAAGCAACATTGGGCTTGAAAGCCCCGTTCAGCGCTTTTGTTAAGGCCTGAAAATCGTCGTTCGACATCGTAATGCGAGACTCCCGTTCCAAGAGGTCACGCGCCTTTTCTTTGGCTGCGTTGCGTACGAATGCGGCCATCGTAGTGCCCGCCAGGGCCGCAGCATGTGCTACAAGCGCCTTTTCTTCGACGTCCATTTTCAACTCAAATCGGGCGGCCGTCATATCCATCTCCATAGATTACGGCAAAATACCGTATACGGTATTTTGCCGTATAATCTGCCAAGCAGCAATGCGACGAGCTCCAACGACACCTCCCACTTCCCGCAAAACCCTCAGCATCTGCTTCCCTGCCCGCTGCCAGTGATATGGCTCCTCAGGCTTCAGGGATAGCCATGGGTGATGTTGGGTTTCAGCTTGCATCCCCCGCGCGGCTCTTCTACAATAGATGTATTCCGTTGACGCTGTTTGCGTTATGCGAGTAAGAACGCTCCCTCCATCAGGAGGTTTGGGTACGACAGGTTTCCTGATCGTACCTTTTTTAATTTTAGGCTGGCAAAGGTGACATGGCTTTATGGGTGAAATAACACGGGCGCTCATCAGCGTTTCTGACAAGCGCGGGGTGGTGGAGTTTGCACGGCGACTGCGCGACTTTGGGGTGGAAATTCTATCTACGGGTGGAACCGCCAAGGTGTTGATGGCCGACGGCATTGCCGTTCAGGAAGTGGGCGATTACACCGGTTTTCCGGAAATGCTGGAGGGCCGCCTGAAAACCCTGCATCCCAAAATTCATGGCGGCCTGCTGGCCCGTCGCGGTAATGCTGACCACGATCGGCAAATAGCGGAGCAGGACATCCTCCCCATTGATTTGCTTTGCGTCAATTTATATCCCTTTGCCGAAACTGTGGCGCGCCCCGACTGCACGCTGGAAGAGGCCATTGAGAACATTGATATTGGCGGGCCGACCATGCTCCGGGCCGGGGCCAAAAACTGGGAAGGCGTGACGGTTCTTGTTGATCCTGATGACTATTCCCGCGTCCTGCAGGAAATGGAGCAAAGCCACGGTGGTGTGGGGGCGACTACCCGTTTTCATCTGGCGACCAAGGTTTTTGCCCATACCGCCCAGTACGATGGGGCCATTGCCAACTATTTGTCCAGCCGTAATGTGGAAGGTCAGCACAGCCAGTTTCCCCAGACCCTTTCCCTGCAGTTCGAGAAGGTGCAGGAATTACGCTATGGCGAAAATCCCCATCAGGCGGCGGCTTTTTACCGCGATGGCCGTGGCGGAGGGCTGGCCGATGCCCATCAGTTGCAGGGCAAGGAACTTTCCTACAATAACATTGGCGATGGCGATGCGGCGGTCGCTCTGGTCATGGAATTCTCGGAACCGGCCTGTTGCGTGGTCAAACATGGAAACCCCTGTGGGGTGGCCTTGGGTCAGGATTTGCTCAGTGCCTTTCAGCGCGCCTGGGCGGGTGATCCGGTATCGGCCTTTGGCAGCATCATTGCCTTCAATACGCCGCTGGATGCCCAAACCGCTGAACTGATCAGTAATCAGTTTGTCGAGATGGTACTGGCTCCGGCCATTTTGCCCGATGCCCGCCTGATTCTGGCCAAAAAGAAAAACCTGCGGGCGCTGGCTTTTGAAGACGGTCACGCCTGGCAGCGTCCGG
>NZ_JBYCKP010000352.1:0-1818 GCF_057473445.1 Acidithiobacillus sp. TH-A36
GACGCTTCAGGAGATGCCCGTTCTGTCGGTTTTTTTACAGAATACGGTAATTCCTGTGTTACTGGTGTTCCTGTTGATCTTGCCTTCACCCAAGGAAGATAAGCATCCACATCGGCAAGCCCGCTATTAACGGCATTAAGGACGGCAATTTTAACCATCATGGTGCGATATTTGTCCGGTATAGACTCGTACCAGTCTTTAAGATATTGATCATCACGTCCAAGCGAAAAGGTAATTCGATTGCTTTTCAAGGCTACCCCCTTTATGCCCGAACATTGCGGATGTTCCAGAATCCTTCGCAGATGCGCCGAAATCCCTCAGCTACGGCATATCTTGGATCTTCTACCAGCTCCGCCTGTGGCCAGTATTTTCCCAACCCGTCGAACATCAATTCGGCTCCACCGCCTGCTACCAGGATTTTCTCCAGCTTTCGTCCAGAGTCCCCGAACTTGCTGGATACGGCATCAAAAATCTCCGATGAAAGTGCCTGCAATGCGATCTTGTTGTAAGGCGATGTATCTATCTGCTTGCCGTTATACTGAATCGTTCCTTTCCAGAGCGCGTCATCAGCATCCAGATAGTCCACCTTGTACCCATCTTCCCGCAGTTTCTTGAGGACCATATTGGCTGCGCCACTCATTCCACGGGAAGATCCTGCTGCATCTTCAATCCAGCGCCCATCGAGCATGGCCATGGAGTCGGTGGTGTACCTGCCGATAGCTACCACACCCAGATTCTTGGTCACGTCCTCTCGCATCATCCCGTTTTCATCCAGGATGTACCGTGAGGAAACCCCGCTGGGTTCCTGATAGACCCTGACTTCAGCATCCGTGCATGTGGACACGATGTTCCGCATTTTCAGGCTTTGTTCCCGAAAAATAGAAGGCGGCAGTCCTGTTGCAATGCTGTCAATCTTGCCAGCGTCTTCTTTCACAATGTTGATGGCACCCTGAACAAGCGCCTGGAACTCCGGCATATCCAGCCATCTGTCATGCAAACCTGCGACCTTGATGGATCCGGACTCGTGTATGGCGGTTTCCCCAATGTAATACGGATTGCCATTGACCGGGACCATTTCCTTGGCCGCCTGTTCGGAAGCGGTACTGTCACTGATGGTCATCGCGGGAATCGCTACTGAGGGGAACATCATTTTTTTGGTGGACCCGTCCTTACTGCGCCAAGCGAACTTTACCGCCGAGTGACCCACATCAATTCCTACGCACGTCATAACTCCTCCTTTCTTAATAAAACAAGTTTTACACTATAAAAAACTACAAGGCGCAACAAGTGCAAAAGCACACGTCATCCCAAATCGACACCGACTAGCACCGACAAACACCCAACAACACCAGTCAGCACCAACCAACAACAAAACGCAACAATAGTGGAAACCAAAACTGCTGCATGGCTCACTGTAGCGCACCGAGTGTAACCGGACAACACCCGATTACACCGAAATTCACTGACACACACTAATATAGTGTAATAAAACGCAACTGATTGCACCGATAATCACTGACTAGCACCGACAAGCACCGGCAAGCACCGAGAAGATGAAATATGCACAGCAAAACACCGAAAAAAAACCGCAAGACTGCGCCTCTAACCTTATATTATCATTGCTGCGCCAAGTTCTCGTTTACGGTTCAAAAACATGCCAAAAATCTCCAAAACCACCATTCCGGATGAAATCGCCGCTGTCGTGGATCTTCCCGAAACATCCACCCGCGCTCCGATTCCAGCCGGAAGCGACCAAAATATGACGCAATATCTCCATACCCAGCTCACACGGACAATCCGCCTGTTAGGTGAGATCGA
>NZ_JBYCKP010000353.1:0-9132 GCF_057473445.1 Acidithiobacillus sp. TH-A36
TGTTGATAACGATGCTGTCGTTACGGTATTGAACCTGGTTAAGCATTTCACCAAGATTCTGCCTGAAATGCACAGCGCTGGTCTCAGTAATCATCCAAGCTCTCCTATCGCGATCAATATGATCATTATGATTAAAGCATCGCATCCTGTCTATCATTGCCCAATTGCGCGTGCATGCCAGCCAGGAAACCTGGATGCGCATACACCAGCGGGAACTGAGCAGCAAAAAAGCCTTTCTGACCCAACAATACCAGTTTCGCGGCTCCATGCTGACCCTGCTCAAATATATGGGCCCCTTCAATGCCACTTTCCGGCGTATGGGAGATATTCCCGCTACTTTTTAGGTGCGTCCTGAGCATCGCTGGCAGCTTGTGCCTTGGGTTTTCTCCGCTTGGGCTTCAGCTCACGGATGATTTCCGCGCGCAGACCGGCTTCATAACGCCTGGCGAGGGCGTCCAGCGTCAACCCATACTGCTGATCAAAAGGTGCATCAAAACTTTTCAGTTTTTTGGCTGTGGCTGTTTTTTGCGCGACCACGGCATAGTCGGGACTTACCCCGGCCAGCACCTGTATCAGTGATACGGGGGCATCCCCTGTGGCAAGCTCGGGAGATTCCTGCAAACGCAATATCTTATTGCGCAAAAAGCCGGTGTATTCCGTCAGAAATGAGAGCAGTAAAGGCGGCAGGGGCCGCTGATGGGTGGGGTCCAGATAAAAGCTGGAAGAACCCACGACCAGATTCTCGGGATTGGGGGTTTCCAGTATCAGCAGGCCCGCTGGTTTAAGCACACGCAGAGCTTCCCGGACCATCTCCTGCAAGATCGGGAAAGGCACATGCTCGGCAATATGGAAACAGGAAACCACTATCTGACTGGCGTCAGGGAGCTTTCGCAAAGCTTCCAGCGCGTCGCCCTGCTCTACGGACAGGCCCAGTTCCGTGCAAGCTGAAAGCATACCGGCATCCTGATCTACACCGTGGGCGGTAAAACCTTCTTCGCCCAGCAGTTCCAGCCACTCCCCACGCCCGCAGCCCAGATCCAGTACAGGACTATCGGGGTAAAGGGATTTCAGCAGATACAAGAAAGGCAGATAGACTTTAACCCGCGACTTGATGAGGGCTCGGGAACCCCGGTGACGGTCTTCAAACGCGCGGTAAAAGTCGGGATCAGTCATTAAGTCTCCAGCATCCAGCGAAAAGTCCGTTCCATGGGAATGGGAAAGAATAGGCCGAAGTATTGTTGCAGTCTGGTCGCAGAGTCCGCCAGGCGGGGAACTTCATTATTTGCGCCAATATCAGCCACTACGTCATCAGGGTTAATCAGGAAACCGAACAGCTGTACCATATATGGCTCGAAGTCATTACCCATAGCAAGAAGATAATCCTCATTTGAGGAAAGCACATAGACCGAGTCGCCGATTTTTATTTGCTTTTCCATTTCCCTTTTGACAAAGATAAAAATTTGCACCGACTTGAGATCATCCATGATTTAACGTTCTGGATACCTTAATGTAAGCTTTAAGTTTAATTATATCAATCCATTATTTTTTGCGTGAAAAAGAATTGCTTGCCCTCTTAAGTGAATTTCTTCCTCTTTAGAGGTACTGCCGGCATCGGCTCGCAAAGCAGAGAAAAAAACATTATCAGTGCGAATATCTTCCCATCCAACCTTCCAGTGTTGCTGAAAATGACCGTAATCCACTCCATCAAGAAAATCAAAACCAAAACGATCAACAAGGCATTTAATTATCAACGATAGAGAATCTTGATCATTAACAATATCATCCCAGCCTTGGGCAGTAATATAATCTTCAATGGTATAGTAATCAGAGTAAATCTGATTCCAGATCTTAATAATCATTCTGGATGCTGGACTAGAAAGATCAATAGCAAAAACACCAGCATTAAAAATATTAAAATCGCAATCGTTTGAATCTTGGCATAGCCAGAGAAATTTCCCCAGCTCCCTTTTTTCAATAAGCAACTTTCTCAAATCAGTTTCAAAATCCTGAACAATACTATCTGCATCAACATATAAAACCCAACCAGAAAAATCAGATTCAATGATATCATTAATAATACCCGTTCTATTGTATGTTGCATGATGCGGATATAATCCATATCTAATTCCCTCGTATTTTTTAAATGTAATGTCATATCTGTCACAGTATGACAAGTTAACCAAGCTCGAAATATCCAATAACGAACTGTAAAAATAAGGATCAGAGGTTTGAATCATAATTAAATCTTCTTGCGTCTCGCATAAAATTGAGGCACCTGATAAAGCAGAATTTATTTTTTGCTCAATCCAGCCGGGCAACTTCTTATTTTTATGACTCAAATCTTGTAATACACCATGGACAATTTTAACATCATCTTCGACACAATCTAGAAGATTGGCGTAGACGCCTATACAGTTTGTTTTTTCTGGCAAGTATATGTCCAAATTAATACTAAAAAAACGATTTGAAGAAGGAGTTAATAAAACACGTCCTAGAGGTTCTTCGCTATCCAAATTGCTAATGGCTATATACCCACTATCGGAAGACTTTGATAGTGTCTGCACAACAAATCTATGGTTACCAGAAGGAATATCATAAAAACGAGCAATCAATTTTTGACGGTTTTTATGTTGATTATTATTTTCTTGGCTATAGTTGATACATGAGACTACAACTCTGTCTATAGTGAGTATGGTTTTTTCAGCCACCCAAAGTCGCACTTCCAAATCTGTGCAAGTATTTTCTAGAGTAAATTCGTACTCAAGATGATATGCCCCTTGCTCAGGTATAACCATATCTGCATACAACACCTTACATCGGCCTTGGTCTCCAGTAACATCTAACCATTCTCTACCTGTCCAGTGATCGGCTGTGCCTTTGACGAAAAGCCGATACCGTCCCGCTTCAAACCGCTCATACGGACCATAGATCAGATGGCCTGCCTTGCCTGTAGTGGATATTGATGTACCAAGAAGCTTACCCACCTCGGTATGCAGGCGCAGATCGGCGCCCCAATAGCGGCGAACGCCATCGGGCAACCATTTGCGGTAGGGGGTTGCGTTGCTCAGCACGAACTCCAAGGTGTTACGGGCGCTTTCGGCCCAGGTCAGATGTGGCAGGGCATCGCTGCGCGGATGCTGGCCTTTGGCATATAACGCCAGCCAGTCGCTAATGGCTTGGGCGATCACTTCTGGCTGGCGGGTGTCATTAAAGAACAATGCCTGCCTGTCAGTCACCTCGCGGAATATCGGGATGTCACGAGCCAGTATGGGTAAGCCGTGACGTGCCGCCTCGATGAGCGGCAAGCCGAAACCCTCGCCGTAACTGGCAGCAATCAGACAGGTGCTAGCGGTATAAATCTGCTCCAGGTATTCATCACTTATTCCTTCCAGCCAGAACAGTCGCTTGCCGAGTTCGGGATTGTTTTGCAATGCCTGGATGGTCTGCGGAATATCTCGGCGATTGCTGTCTGGTAGGTCCTTCCAGCCTTCCTTACCCACAATCACGAGATTGATGTCATGGCCTTGCTGCCAAAGCAGATCGAATGCCTGCAAGGTTTGCAATATACCTTTGCGGGGCTCAATAGTGCCCACCATCAGGAATGTGGGACGTGCCTGCATTTCGGACAGAGTGTTGGAGGTGTCGTCAGGTAACCCACGGCTCGGGGTGCTGTTAGCTATATCGGCGCCGGAATGCGACCAATGTACCGCGAAATGGCGCAGGCGTTTTTCACCTAAGGTTTGCAACCAGTCATACATTTCATCTGCAACCGCCCGGGATACGCAGATAATCCCATCAAAACGCCCAATGACTTGAAGCCAGCGTTGGTGACTCACGCGCGCCCCTTCTGGAAATACCTCGGGCATGAGCACGGGAAGCAAATCATGGATGAGAAAAAAAACAGCAACCCCTCGATTTCGCAAGGAAATAAAGGTGCTTTCCTGTGCAGGAATGACATGTGGATGAAAATCCAGACCAAAAAAAACATCGCCAGCCCAAGCCTGTACAGGTGCATCTTCAGCCCAGTCTCCAGAGATGTTCAGAAAATGGCTGGTGAATTGGCGAGCGTAGCGGTAACCCGGGCGATCCGTTGTGGCATACACCGGCTCGACAGACCAGCCTGCAGGGGGATTGCGCAGAATTTGCTCCAGAAGGGCGCGGGTGACGCGCTCAATGCCGCTTTTCAGATCTTGCTGTGTAATGGCCGAAACATCCAGCATCAATTGCCGCAGTCTAGGCTGTGGTGGGAAATTAGCCGACAGAATTTCCGACAAGCGAGGATATTCATGCACCGGCAATGCCGGTTTGAGTTGTGGCAAGGCCTGCGTCAAGCCAAACAAAGTTTGATCTGCCTGGGCATAAGTGGCTTCAATCACCTCAGCGTATTGATCGGCACAGCGGCGCGTGTTGTGATGACTTAGTATACGCGCCTTGGCGCGCGCGCCCAGCTCGGCTCGCCGAGCAGAATCTTGCCAGAGGGTAGTGATTGCCTCAATGAGTTGCGAATCGCTAAAGGCATCCGACAGCAGCCATACAGCATTCGTGGGAAGCTCTGCCATGCTTCCGTGTGCATTGACGACAGTGGGCAGGCCGTAATTCATGCAGTCGAGTACCGTGCCTGAGGTTTCGCCGCGCGAAAGACAGCGCAGTTGCACACCCATATCAGCAGCAGCCAACCAGGTGCGATAGGTTTCATCGCTGGCCCAGCCTGTAATAACAATGCGATCTTTCGCCGAACTATTCGAAATTTTATATTTTAAATCATGCCCATAATCGCCACCGTGGTTCTCACCGACAAACACAAGATAGCAGTTAGGTTCCTTGGAAATCGGCGAGGCAAGCCATCCATCTAGCAATCGATGGTTGAGTTTGGTGTCGCCAAGCATCCCAAAACTGCAGATCACAAAATCGTCTGACCCCAAGTTAAGAGATTCACGCGCCCGGCTTTTATCTACTTGGTCTGAGGTTTGGCGCAAATGCGGGATAACAGCCCAGCCGTCAGCGGCACGCTCTCCGTAATACTGCATCGCCAGTTGGCGTGAAAAATCGGAATGAACAACAACGCCTAAGGCTTGTTGCAGCACTGCTAAGTTACAAGGATACGCAGTTACCACTTCAACGACATCTGGCCAATTAGTTACATTGATTCGCTCGCGAACAGCGCTCCAGCCATGCCCAGCGAGTAAGGCGTGTGCCCAGCCCTGCGGTTCTTGGCCATGTTCGTCCCGATACCAGACAGGCCAGGAAATATAAAAGTCATGCAGTACGACCATGCCCGGTATTTCTATCAGCAGGTCAAACATATGGCTATGAAAAGGTGAATTACCAAATTGATAAACTACCCGATCAAACTCATGGGCATGCTGGCGTAACCAGGCAGTATCCTGAATAGCCGCATTGGCCTGCACCCAGGCATCACTCACAGATTCTTGCTGCACGATCACGGTAATGTCGTAGTGCCGTGCCAGTTCGGGTAGGAGTTCCGCTGAATAATCGGCAATCCCCGTTTTTTCTGGTGGCAAAGGAGAAACAAAGGCCAGCTTGAGGCGGCGGCGGGCTGGCAGAATCACAGCTGCTTTTTTTGGTGAATGTTCGGCGTGTAATGCTTCAAGCGCTGCCCAAGCGCGACTTGCACTAATAGACCAAGAGAATTTTTTGGCCTGTTCCAAACCGTGGTGTTCCAGTTCTTGGCGGAATTCTGGGTGTTGCAACACCTCGGCCATTTTTGCGGCCATGTCGACATCATCACGTGGGGCAAACAAGGCATCCTGCCGACCCACCACTTCGGGCAAGCTGGAGCTATTGGCAGCAATCACCGCCGTACCGCAAGCCATGGCCTCCAGCACCGGCAAGCCAAAACCCTCGTGCCAGGACGGGAAGACCAGTAGCTTGCAGGCCAGACCGTTTGGCTAGTGCCAGAAAATCATTTTTAAGATCAAGCGCCTCACGCCCAACGATCGCCAATGCATAGGTATCGCGTACGTCGGTAGTCAGGCTGGCAAAGGCGCGAAACAGACCGTCCATATTTTTGCGGAAATCGACGCCGCCGGTATTCATGATGAAAGGACGATTGATACCATAGGTCGTTGCAAGATGGGTGCGCTGGGCTTCGTTTAATGAAATAGGATGAAAGTGGGTATCACAGGCATTCGCCACCGTGACCACGCTGTTTTCTGGCATAGTCAGATACTGAACAGCTTCACGTCCTGAGGCATCGGACACCGCCAAAAGCAAATCAGCCCTGCGCAAATGATCGATTTTGTTGTAATACCAGCGCAACATGGCTGGGTCTTGCAAATAAATATCTCGGTGTACCAGAGGAATGAGGTCGTGCAAGGTTACTGCAGTAGGAATAGCGCTGTGCAGTGCATGAACACTGGTGACTGCTTCACCGTCAAATTCCTCAAACAGCGATGGAATAAAAATGATATCGGCCTGCAGGCTAGCGAAATAGGCTTCGACCATGCGTTCGGCCACCAAGCGACGCGCATCATTAGGCGCATCACGGCCACATACCGGGCTGGGCACTTCATAGACTTTAATGGCATCGGGGGGGAGCAGATCGGCAAAGGCGGCACGGATTGGCTCAATGGTGTCGGCGTAGGCGGCGTTCAGTGCCAGCAGGATTTCGTTTTCGCCCCTCTGCCGCGCCATTTCTTGGGTGAGCGCCAAGGTATAACGGCCAATGCCTCGAAAACGGCTGGCGGTTTGCGCGCCTTGCATGTCAATCACTAAACGCATGAATCAAACTCCCTGTGCGGCGGTTTTTTGCTGGATTTGGCGTTTGAAAATAAGGCGGGCGTATCCGGGCAGTACCAATAACTTGTGCTGGAATTCTTCGGAATGGATTAATTTTTCCTGTAGTACCTTACGGGTTGGCAAGCGTGCATGGTGCTTAATGATTTCTTCATTATCAGGTTCGCGTCCCAGGATTTCTACAAAGCACTGGCGAACCACGATATCGGATAATCGTGGAGTTTCATCAGGCTGACAGGACGAACTATATGAAATCAATTGCTGGGTGAGTTCTACGATACGTTGATTTAGCGATAGGTTGGATTGATTGAGTGATATAATTTTCTGTTTAAAATAAGTATGTTGCCGAGTATTAATAGAAATTACATCTTGCAGGGCATTAATATTTTGCCTGATACGTGCAAGCATATTCAGGTTGCTTTGCATGAAATAACGCTTGTGTTTGTCGCGTGTAAATAGCTTCCAAAACCAATGTTGTGAGCGCTTTTCGTCGTTGATAAGCTGCGTGAGATCTTTAATTTCATGATAAGGTTTGCACTCTGGGGATTTTGCCATTTGTGCTATGATACTTACTTTGCCATATCCTAAAGATAAACGGCCAACATAGTATGCCAATCCATGCGCATCCGGTTCTCGGCTAAGAAGATTTTTATAAGCAACAGTAACAAACTCCTCGCCATCAAATACAAATAATTCATAGATACTTTGAATTGTCACGGCTCATTCATCCTTCTGATAAATTTAAGACACCTTAACCCGCTTGATAGCCACACCAGAAATAGCTAAACCAAATAAAGTCATAGCAATCAAAACAAATACTGTATAAGGAATATGATAATAGCTGGGTACCCCACTACCAAAATACCCATGATGAAAATAATCCACCGCATCAATCAATGGAAAATATAATAAATAACTGCGATATGGTTCTGGTACCAGAAATGTCGGTATAAATACACCACTAAAAGGCAACATAAGATACAAAATAATATGAGAAGTCTTTTCGATGGTTTCACTAAGCTCTGCTAGCCCCGCCATAATCAGCACAAACCCAAAGGAGAACCATATAATCAATAGGTATCCCAAAGCCATCGTCAAGATATTGCCTGGATAACGACAAATGCCTATCACGATAAAAATTGGAAACAAAAACAGAAAAACGGCCATTGCACTGGAGAACTCCAGCAAAATACGGGAATATATAATATCCATTGGCCTGATCGGCTGATGGTGTAATAGCGCTCGATTAATATTAATTGCGCCTGTCACGCGCCCTGTTCCATTTCTCCAAAACAGTAAGGTTGGGTAACTGACTGCCAGATATTCTGCCGGGCTAATTCCATAGGGATATCCCGTGTCAATAAACGAGAAAATAATCATTACTCCAATTACAAACATTGCTGGCTCTGCGATCATCCACAACATCCCCAGACCTTCTCGCCCAAATCGAGTGACGGTTTCCCTCAATATCAACGCCCAGATCACTCGCAGTTGCAGACGTAGCTGAAACCAGAACGTTTCCTTTGTGGCACTAGCGCTCATGATGTTCCTTCACGCCAGCATACAAAATGCTCAATACGCCCCAAATCATGAGAGAAACAATCAATACCGCTAGAATATCCTCAAAGCGTTTGGGTGCCTGTGGCGCATCCGGCAAATTAGGACTGCTGATAGTTTCCAAATACAATTCCTGCTTCTGTGCCGTCAACCGCGCCTGTTCCAGTGAAGTCACTGCCGCTTCCAGCAGTTTTCGCGCCAGTAACTGGTTGACAGTCAGCCTCTCAAACTCAATGTCCTTACTGGCCAAAGATTCCCTGTCACCAGTCACCTTGGACTGTTCGGTGGCAATTTCACCTTGTAAGGCTCTGATGCTGCTTTTTAAAACCGGTATCTGCGGGTTGTCCGGGGCATGGGCGACGATGGACTGTAATTCGGTTTGCATGGCTATCAACTGGTCCTGCAACTTGCTGACCATGCCGAGTTGCAAACTGCTTTGTGCCGGTGGGCTGAATACCCGGCGATTATTGCGGTATTCAGCCAGAGCCAGGGTGGCATCCCGCAGAGTGCGTTTGGCTTGTTCAACATCCTGTTTGGCATAGTACACGGCGCGATGTCGGGCCGTTTCATTCAGTTGATTGACAATATCCTGACTTTTTTTCAGGAGAAAATCGTTGATCTTCTGGGCATCGTGCGCAGTAAAGGCGCGTACTTTCAGTTCGCTGATACCATTGGTACTGTCCAGCGTATCCGCCACCATATTCTGGTAGTAACGCCATAACTGCGTATTCCGGGGCATCGTGGGCACCCATTCCGTTTGATCGTGGGCAGTGATTCTGATTGATGGTGGGCACCCATTACGATTGATCGTGGGCACTT
>NZ_JBYCKP010000354.1:0-1467 GCF_057473445.1 Acidithiobacillus sp. TH-A36
AGGAGAGAACTCGCCCTACGGGCTCAAACAGCTCTCCTGACGGGCGCTGGATTTCGCCAAGAACAACGACGGCTCGAAACAAAAGTCACTGCAACGCACCCATGACACCTGCCCTTTTTAGGTGGTGATCTGATTTTCTACAATAAAAAAGCCCGGATAAACCGGGCTTTTTTGACCGGGACGTCCCGGTCACAGACTCGACTCAGAACCGCTTGCGTGTATAAAAATACGCGATAACGGTAATGAAAAAATACACAATGGGCAAAAAGAAAATATAGTCTTCCAGATGCATGGTCTAACTCCTTTAATGTGAGTGTCCGGTTTTGTCCTGACTTTCCGCATCCTGTTTTTCATACATGACCGCACCGGCGACGGCGATCAGCACAATCATGGTCGTACCCACCAACCAGGCGAAATACCAGGGGCCATAGTCACCAGTGATGACTGCCAGAAACAGGGATAACGCCATGATGAGAGCCATCCCGACAAAAGTGAAAAGATTTTTCATGACTGGGTTGCTCCCTTAATAAGCATGGTCATCGGCGGGGTTGGGCGGGTTGACCTTGCCGCGCATGACCCGAAAACACCATGTGGTATAAGCCAAAATTGTGGGCACGAAAATGGCGGTGAAAATGGTCATCCAGATCAGGTTGTAACGACTGCCTGAAGCATTCCAGATAGTCAGGCTCTGGTTGAGATTTTCAGACGAAGGCATCAGGAACGGGAACATGGAAGCTGCAACCGTGCCTAAAATGCCAATCCAGGCAATGGCTCCCAGCCACCAGCCGAGGATGGGTTTGTTGGCGCGTAACATCAACGCACCGAACAACATCCCGGCAATGGCCAGCAACGGGACAATCCACAAAATGGGTTGTGCTGCATAATTATCCAGCCAGGCGCCAGAAACCGCATGCACCACCTGACCACTGACGGCGTTGGCGGGCATTCCCGGATCCCCGCTGATGAGGCTATACCCCGTCATGCCGGAAATCATGAAGCCACCAATGATAAACAGCACAATGGCAATGATCCCTGCAGTGCTGGCGTAATTCCGGGCGCGGGAAGCAATGGGGTCGGTACCGCGCAGCATCAACATGGCCCCGCCCTGATATACCGACATGCTGACCGCCAATAAGCCGCTCAGAATGGCAAAGGGGTTCAACAGATACCAGATAAAGGACTCCGTCTGGTAATACTGACCATCCCAGCCGAAATGAAAGCCGACGCCTTCGAGAATATTACCAATAGCTGCCCCGTAGACAAACATGGGCAAAAAGCCGGAAATCAGAAAAACCCAGTCCCAGGAATCCCGCCACTTGCTGGCGGCCACTTTTGAGCGATATTCAAAAGCCACCGGACGTAAAATCATGCTGAACAGCAGCAGGATCATGACAATGTAAAAAACTGAAAAAGAAGTGGCGTAAAGGGTTGGCCAGGCCGCAAAAATGGCCCCGCCGCCCAGAATAA
>NZ_JBYCKP010000355.1:0-1164 GCF_057473445.1 Acidithiobacillus sp. TH-A36
AAACAATGTCCGTCGCCATGAGTAATTTCGGCGCATGGGGTTGGGTGTCGGACAGGCAGGGTTATCGATATGTGTCCAAAGATCCAGAAAATGCGGAGCCTTGGCCGGAAATTCCCGCCATTATTTTGAACTTGGCTCAAGCTGCGTCGGAAAAAGCGGGTTTTGCCGGTTTCACGCCGGATGCCTGTCTGGTGAATGTGTATGTTCCGGGAGCGCGGATGTCTTTACATCAGGATAGGGACGAGCAGGACATGGATGCGCCCATTGTTTCCGTTTCTCTGGGTTTGCCAGCCACTTTTCTGTTTGGCGGTGCGCAACGTCGGGATAAGGTGAAACGTATTTTTGTAGAGCATGGTGATGTGTTGGTCTGGGGTGGCCCTGCCCGCCTGCGTTATCATGGTGTTGCTCCGATCAAGCCGGGAGATCACCCTCTCGTGGGTGCAAGGCGCATTAATCTGACTTTGCGCAAGGCGCACTGAAATTGCGGATGTCGGTCTTTGCACGCTGAACGCGATTGACGTCGTCCCAACGGGAATTGTTTTGCTTATTCCGCAGGAATAACATGAGACCTTGTGTTCCGGTAGCCAACAACAGGAGTGCTCGTGAGCGTAGAAAATCCCGACGGAAAAGAACTGAGAAGTGTGGCATTGGCCATTGGTACGGCGCGCACCAGATGGGGCCGCAACCTGAAAATCATCACCTTTTTTATTACTTTTGTGTTGACCCTGCTCATCCCCATGGGGGTCATCGTCATTTATTATCTCTGGAAGCACGGCGCGCAGATTATCAGTGAAAGGGAAGCGTTGACGGTTTCTTCGGCAACCATTCTCGACTACGGCAACAGTACGGGCGCAGAATAAGCCGAGGCTGGGGCAGGTGGTTGCAAAAGGACAGTCGGCGGACGATTGCTCGGGGGGCGGATAGGTCTGGGTGGAGGCCGCCGCCAATGGGGTGAACGACCGGGTCGGTACGGTGGAAAAGGCGCAGGGCTGATATAGGCCGGTATGTAAACATGGTGCCCGGGCTCCGGGGGCGGTCGCAGGCTGTTTTGATAGTTATTCAGTGCTGCCAGGAGATTCAAGCGTTCTATGGCTGTCAGGGTTTTATCGCTGGCTGCTGAAGATGGGGTTACAGTTGCTGCCTTTTGCGGAGTTTGCAGATGCG
>NZ_JBYCKP010000356.1:0-9009 GCF_057473445.1 Acidithiobacillus sp. TH-A36
GTGGGGGACGCGGTCAGGTGCGGATGGTTCAGGGCTTTTTCTCGGTGACGCGCCCCTGTCCGCAATGTAATGGCAGTGGTAAAACCATCAAGGATCCTTGCAGCAATTGTCAGGGGCACGGCAGGGTCCGCAAAACCCGTGATCTCGAAGTCAAGGTGCCAGCCGGTGTAGATACGGGCGACCGCATCCGTCTGAATGGTGAAGGCGAAGCTGGGGAACGCGGCGCAGCGGCGGGTGATCTGTATATTCAGGTGCGGGTCCAGCCCCACAACTTGTTCGAGCGCGATGGAGATGATCTGCATTGTGCCGTTCCGGTGAATTTCACGACCATGGCCATGGGGGGCGAACTGGAAGTGCCCACTTTGACGGGTCGGGCCAAAATCCAGATTGCGCCGGGAACCCAGTCCGGCATGGTGTTTCGCTTGCGCGGTAAGGGTATCAAGGGGGTGCGCAGCAGGTTGCATGGTGACTTGCATTGTCGACTGCAGGTGGAAGTGCCCGTGCATTTGTCGGCACGACAAAAAGAACTGCTGGAAGAATTTGCCAGCACTGCCGCAGATCAGAGCCAGCATCCCCAGCAGGAAAGCTGGTGGAACAAGGCCAAAGACTTTCTGGACCGGATGGGACTCTGATGAACCAGCCAACCCGCGTCGCCATAACCGCAGTTTCGGGACGTATGGGCCGGGCGCTGATTCAGGCTTTGGAGGGGCGCGAAGACCTGCAGCTGAGCGCAGCCATCGGTCGTGCAGGTGCGGAATATCTGACGCAAGACGCTGGTCGCCTTGCCGGTGTCAGGCCGCTGGGTGTGTCTGTCACGGCAGATTTGAGCGCGGTGCTGGCGCAGGACAAGGCCGTGGATGTGGTCGTTGAATTCGGTCCGGTAGCCGCCGCGCTGGACCATGTGCTGGCTTGTCAGAGGACGAAAACCCCCATCGTCATTGGTACGACGGGGTTTTCTTCCGAACAGCAAAATGTGCTGAAAACCGCCAGTCAGGTTATTCCCCTGCTGTTGGCCCCCAATATGAGTGTTGGCATCAATGTGTTGCTGGCTTATCTTCCGGCTATCACCAAGGCGCTGGGGGAAAGTTACGATGTGGAAATTGTCGAGGCCCACCATCGTCACAAAGTAGACGCGCCATCAGGAACCGCACTGGCTTTGGGGCGCGCCGTCGCCAAGGGACGCGGTGTCGCTCTCAAGGACGTGGAGTGCTTTGATCGTAATACTATCCGGGGGCCACGCCAGGAAGGCAGTATTGGCTTTGCTACTTTGCGTGCTGCTGACGTGGTGGGTGAACATACGGTATGGCTGGCGGGCGCGGGCGAGCGTCTGGAATTGACCCATCGTGCCGCCAGCCGTCTGAACTTTGCCGAGGGCGCACTGCGGGCGGCGCACTGGTTGGCGGTACAAAGCCCCGGATTTTACGATATGCAGGACGTTCTGGGTTTGAAGCAGGGGCCGGTCCTGTAATTTTCCCTGCACTTAAGTAACGAGGAGCAGCTATCATGCAATATGTTGTCGCGAATCGGGTACCTGTAAAGGCCGAATATCGGGCCGAGTTTGAGGCACGTTTTCAAAAACGCGCGGGAGAAGTGGATAAGCAGCCGGGATTTGTGCGCATGGAGGTTTTGCGTCCGGTCAATGATGACGGCGTTTATGTCGTGCTGACGCACTGGGCTGATCAGACAGCGTTCGAGGCCTGGATGAAAAGTGACGATTTCAAGGCGGCCCATACCAATCCGCTGCCCAAGGAAGCCTTTGGTGAAGGGGGCGGTCTGGAGCGTCACGAAGTCGTGATCAGTGCAGAGACCGCACCCTGATCCACTGTCGCGAAAAAACAGATTTTTGCGGATACACCACTTAATATGACGGCAGCTTTGGATGCCGGAGATGAGGACGAGCATGGCAGAATTGACGCGGGAACAAGTAGAGCAGTCATTGCAGGCAATGGAAGACCCTTATCTGGGTAAAACTCTCGCAAAAGCCGGCGTACTCAAAAGTGTGGGCGGTAACCAGGTCAAACTGGAATTACCCTATCCCAGCGCTGGTGTAGCTATCAGTCTGAGTCAGGACGTGGCGCGGCAGATTCAAAATGACCACGGCCTGCAGGCGGATGTTTCGGTCAGTCATCGTATTGTCACCCATCAGGTCCAGCGCGGCGTCAAGCTCATGGAAGGCGTGCGCAATATTATTGCGGTAGCGTAGGGCAAGGGTGGCGTGGGCAAGTCAACCACCTCAGTAAATCTGGCGCTGGCGCTGGCCAGGGAAGGTGCCCGGGTAGGAATTCTGGATGCCGATATTTACGGTCCCAGCCAGCCGCGCATGCTGGGTATTTCCGGTAAACCCACCAGCAAGGATGGAAAAAAGATGGAACCCATGGAGGGGCATGGCCTTAAAGCCATGTCCATCGGTTTTCTGATTGATGAAGAAACCCCCATGGTCTGGCGCGGGCCTATGGTCATGCAGGCGCTGGAGCAGCTGCTCTCGGATACCCGCTGGGGAGAACTGGATTATCTGGTCATCGATCTGCCACCGGGTACGGGCGATACCCAGTTGACCCTGGCGCAGAAAGTGCCGGTTTCTGGGGCGGTCATTGTCACCACGCCCCAGGATATTGCCTTGCTGGATGCCCGCAAGGGTCTGAAAATGTTTGAGAAAGTCGGGGTTCCAATCATCGGGATTATCGAGAACATGAGCTTTTATATTTGCCCCAAATGTGGCAATGAGGACGATATTTTCGGCCATGGTGGCGGTGCCAGCATGGCCGAGCAGGATGGTGTGGAATTTCTGGGCGCCATCCCTCTGGACCGCAGCATTCGTAGCGAAGCCGATAATGGAGCGCCCACGGTGGTGGCACAACCCGATTCGCGTCTGGCCAAAATCTACATCGAACTGGCGCGTCATGTGGCCGGGCGGGTGGCCAATCAGGCCGTGGATCATAGCCACAAATTCCCCAATATTGTCGTGCAGAATCGCTAAAATGAGTATCAAATCAGATCGCTGGATTCGGCACATGGCAGAAAATGAGGGGATGATCGAGCCCTTTTCCCCCTGTCAGGTGCGCCATGTAGAGGGCAGTCCCATCATTTCCTACGGCTTGTCGTCATATGGTTATGATATTCGCTGCGCCGGTGAATTTAAGGTATTTACCAATGTGCGCAGTGCCATCGTCGATCCCAAAAATTTCAGCGAAGATTCTTTTGTGGATTTCAGTGGGGATACCTGCGTTATTCCACCCAATTCATTTGCCTTGGCGCGTACCCTGGAATATTTCCGGATTCCCCGCAATGTGCTCACCATTTGTCTGGGCAAAAGTACCTACGCGCGTTGCGGTATTATTGTGAATGTCACACCCTTTGAGCCGGAATGGGAAGGCTATGTGACCCTGGAATTTTCCAATACCACGCCGTTGCCGGCCAAAATATACGCCAATGAAGGCGTCGCCCAGGTGCTTTTTCTTGAGTCTGATGAGGTCTGCGAAGTGTCCTATGCGGATCGGCGTGGTAAATATCAGGGCCAAAGTGGCGTGACTCTTCCCAAGGCTTGAGTGGTTCTGTAAGCGGAAAAATCAGTCCTGGCAGATGTTAATTTAAATAACCGTGGATTCATTTGAGGGTGTTGTCATGCGCAAAACAGCATTGGTCATACTCAGTATCATCGGCATTTTTCTGATGCTTTCAGGCCTGTTGTTTTTTCTGCAGGGCACCGGAATATTTCCCTACCCGAAAAGCAGTTTCATGATCAATGAAACCATCTGGATTATCCGTGGAGCTATTTTATTTGTGGTCGGGTTGATTGTTCTGTTGATTGGCCGCCGTTTCCGGCGACCAGTTAAATTCCGCTAAATGGCAGAGAATCAACGTTTCTGGTTTACAGCAGGTCCATGAAGCTGAAACCCTTCTTGATGTAGGCATTGTTGGCATAGCCGTCCTTCTCCCAGGTGCCCTGGGGGCGGGTGCTGTCCAGCACAATCTTGTTGACCCATTTGACACTTTTGTAGCCGTACATTTGCGGGACCAGCAGACGCAGCGGATATCCGCCTTTTTGCAGCAGCGGCTGTCCGGAAATGTGCGTGGCAAGAATGACCCCGGGGGCGCGGGCCTGATCCATGGAAAGACTGTCTACATAGACGCCATCGGCACTGTAAAAAGCGACATAGCGGGCACTTGCCTGAGGTTGTATCTGCTCCAGAAAGTGCGACAGGGCAATACCCTGCCAGTGAACATTGTTGACAATCCAGCCGGTCACGCAATGAAAGGTTTCGATTTCCCGAACCTTGCTGAGTTGATATAAATCGGAAAGGGTGAAAGTCTGGGGTTTGTTGATGAGTCCCGTAGTCTCAAGACGATAGGTATCTGGATTGATTCTGGGATAAAACCCCGCATAAGTGTAATACTCCGGAAAAACCGGGATTTTGGCATCTGCCCAAGCCAGGGCAGGATAAGCCAGACTGTCTGCCCCGGTCGCCAAAATCAGGCCACCCGCTGAGCGCAGAAATTCTCGACGATTGATTGACATGACTTTTATCCTCTTTTCCAGACGGCAAATATGCGCCAAAGGGCTTCGCCGCGCAGTGCATGATAAGTGGCCATGACGACATGGCCGATCCAGAAATAAGCTAACAGGGGGGTGCCCAGGCGCATCAGCGTGAGCCCAATTTGTGCGCCTCCGCTCAGATGCAGATCTCCGCGCAGAACGAGCCAGCCGATAAATCCCCCAAAGGTCACGATGCTGACCCCGATGAAAAAAATGGCCTGCCAGAGGCTGGATAAACCCGGTCTCACCCCATGGCTGGGGAGTTTTCCGCGAAATAACCGGGCAAGATCATGACCTACGGCTTGAGGGGTGCGCCAGGAAAACCAGGTACCCAAAAGATGACGCCCCCAGGGCGTGAATAGATATACCAGCCAGGTAAGAACCAGCCAGCCGGTCAGAATCAGCCCGGCAAGTACATGCAGCGGGAACCAGGTGAAATTGGCAAACCACAAGGCGGCCAGGCTGTTCCATAACTCAAAGGTAACACTCAGCACCAGTCCCAGATGCAAAATCTTGGCATAAACAGGATATTCCACCAGGTTTTCAGGCGTCTGAGCGGAGAATACGCTGCCGGGAATAGGAATGATCTCTGCCATGTCTTGCCTCACTTGTAGACTTATTCCAGATTACGTGAAATTTCGGGTTCTGGATGCATTTTATTCAGCTCGAATGCGTGACCATCTTCAAGATTTTTGCGTATCACCTGAGCCTGGGCGCGAATCGCCGCAAGATGCTCGCCGGACATGCGTTCCAGATGCTTCCATTGCAGCGCAGTACGCGGATGCTGACGGAAACGTTCTTGGTGCGTCTGCAGAAAATCCCAGTACAGCACCGTAAAGGGGCAGGCTTTTGCGCCGCTAGCCAATTTGGGTTCATACGGACAGCGCTGACAATGCCCGCCCATTTTCTGCAGATAATTACCGCTGGCGACATAGGGCTTGGATGCCATCCAGCCGCCATCTGCATACTGGGACATGCCGATGACATTGGGCAGCTCCACCCACTCTACGGCATCCACGTAAATGGCCAGAAACCAGCGATGAATGGCTTGCGGCCCGACGCCCAGCAGCAATGCAAACAGACCGGTAATCATCAGTCTTTCAATATGGTGGGCATAACCATGCTCCAGAGTGCGCGCGATGGTGTCCTGCAGGCAGGACAGGTCGGTTTTTGCAGTCCAGTAGAATGCTGGCAAGGGCTGATGGGCCTGGAGGATATTCTGCTGCAGCCATTGGGGCATGTGCAGCCAATAGAGGCCGTGTATGTATTCGCGCCAGCCCAAAATTTGTCGGATAAATCCTTCTGCAGAGGCGATGGAAACTTTACCAGCCCGGAAATTTTCTTCAACCGCCCGAATGACCGTTATGGCACGGATCAGACCGAGATTCAGTGCTGCAGACAGCCGGGAATGATAAAGCCAGACCTGCCCCGGCCAGAAAGCATCCTGCAGGGGACCAAATTGTGCAAGACGATCATCCAGAAAATCCTGAAGAGCGGTTTGGGCCTGTTGGGGAGTCACCGGCCAGTCAAAGTGTTGCAGGTTACCCGGGTGTCCGGCGAATTGTGTTTCGACCAGGGCCATGACTTCCTGCGTGATGGCATCCGGGGTAAAACTCAAAGGTTCCGGAATCCAGCCGGGACCCTGAGAACCGGGACGCTGACGGTTTTCCTGATCAAAATTCCAGCGTCCGCCAACCGGCTGATCTTTTTGCATGAGTATTCCGGTTTTCTGCCGGGCGTGGCGGTACCAGAATTCGAGACGCATCTGGCGACGATTGTCTGCCCACTGGCCAAATTCCGGGACTGAAAACAGAAAATTAAGATTACGCCGTTCTTGCCAGGGAATCTGCCTGCTTTCTGCGCATTGACGAATGGTTTCGCGCAGCTGCCAGGTGCCGGGACGCAGGCTGATGATTTGCCGGGGCCGCCAGCGTAGTAGAGCCGCTTCCAGGGCCTGACTCATGCTCTGATAGGGGTGTGTGCCAAAGGTCAGATACTCCAAAGGAAAGCGACGTTGCCGCAAGGCCGCAGCATGATGACGCATGGCGCTCAGGAACAGGACAATACGGGCCTTATGCGACCAGACTATGGTGGACTCTTCGGGCACTTCCGCCATCCAGCACAGATCCTGAACTGGATCGAAGCCTTCCAGGGCCAGGCTGTCCGGATCCAGATGGTCACCGAGAATCACTACCAGATGACGAACAGTCCTTTCAGTCTGAGACATGGGGCGGGTTTCCAGGGCGATGCCGATTTTTTCGACAGGCGGCTGAACAATACCGTACTTCATCCCAACAGCGCTTCCAGCGTTTACGCCAGGTAAAGGGGCGCTGGCAGACCACACAGATTTTTTCTTCCTGATAACGTTGTAGGGCTTTCATGGCTTATACAAAATAAGAAAGTGTATAGTACAATAAGATTAACAAGGCTTCGGCGCAATGCGCAAGGTGTCTGAACCTGCATCCGCTGACGACGTATTTGCGTAATAGCTGATAATGCCACTTTGCCAAGGTGTTGCGATTACACTGTGGGGTGTTGAGCGTATCAGGACATTGCAGGTTATGGAACATTGGAACCGACACAGGATGTTTGGGAGACTTTGCGCTATCCTGTACTAAGTGAGTATTTGTACAATACATTTAAAAACAATAAAGGAGACTTATGCGAGTTGCCATCATTGGTGCAGGTATTTCCGGGCTGGGGGCCGCCTGGATATTGCGGAAAACGCATAGCGTGAGTGTTTTCGAGGCGGCGGACTACCCCGGCGGTCATACCCACACCGTGGATGTCAGCCTGCAGGGCGTTTCAGCACCTGTAGATACAGGTTTTCTGGTGTTTAATGATCGAACCTACCCGAATTTGCTGGGGCTTTTCGCGGAACTGAACGTACCCTGGACCGCCAGTGACATGTCCCTCAGTGTCCGTCTTCCTGCCCTGAATCTGGAATGGTGTGGCTCCAGTCTGAGCACGCTTTTCGCCCAGAAGCGGAATGTTTTGCGCCCGGCCTTCTGGGGAATGCTCAAGGATATTCTGCGCTTCAATCGCGAAGCGTTGGCCTGGTTAAACATAAGCGATGCGGACATCACCCTGGACGAGTTTCTGCGTCGGGGAGCCTACGGGGAGTGGTTCAAGACAGCCTATCTTCTTCCCATGGCGGCAGCCATCTGGTCTTGCCCGACCGCAACCATGCTGGCTTATCCGGCGCGTTCCATTTTGCAGTTTTATCGGAATCATGGACTTTTACAGATTTTTGATCGGCCACAATGGCGGACAGTCGTCGGTGGGGGCCGTGAATATGTCCGGCGCATCACGCAACAGCTCCATGATGTCCGTCTGAATGCGCCGGTGGAAGCATTGCATCCGGCTCCGGAAGGCGGGTTTACGGTCCAGTTTGCCGGCCATCAGAAAGAACACTTTGATCAGGTCATTTGTGCCCTGCATGGTGATCAGGCCAGAAAGTTGCTTGGTGAGCATTGGCCAGAACAAAGCGCCGCGCTGGCGCAGTGTCAATATCAGGACAATGAAGCCTATCTGCATTGGGATGAACGTTTTCTTCCCAAGCATCGCAAAGCTTGGGCTGCCTGGAATTTTCATGAAGAAGGGGTTGCCGCTGCCCGGCGTTCGGTGGCGGTTACCTATTTGATCAATCAGTTGCAACCGCTGCCCTTCAAGACGCCGGTTATGGTCACTTTGAACCCGCAGCGCGTACCGGATCCGCAAAAAACCTGGGCACAGTTTCATTATGCCCATCCGGTATTTGACCATGGGGCATTGGCTGGTCAGGAGGCCGTGCGGCGTCTGCAAGGTCGTAATGGCTTATGGTTTTGTGGTGCCTGGCTGGGTCACGGTTTTCACGAAGACGGTTTGCGCAGCGCCGTCGAAGTCGCCAATCACATGGGTATTCGCGCTGCCTGGCAAGAGCAGGCGAGTCCCATTACTGAACCACGGATGGAAACATGGCCACAACAAGTTCTACGCTGAAGGGTGGGCTTCTGCTGGGCCGCGTCATGCATCGCCGTCTGCAGCCGTTGCGACGGGCATTTCATTACCGGACCTTCAGTATTTGTTTTGATCTGGATGATTTGCCGCAGCTGCAGAAAATTCTTTCCCGCTTCAGCCCCCTGCGTTTTCACGGTCGAGATCACGGCGGCCGTGATGGTTCGCCACTTTCAGCCTGGATTCGCGACATTTTTGCCAAACAGCAGATTGAAGCCAGCCGCTTTGTCCTGGTCACCTATCCCCGTCTTTGGGGGTATGTTTTTAATCCGGTCAGTTTCTGGCTGGGCCTGGACGAAACCGGCGGGCTGCGCGGCGTGCTGGCAGAGGTGAACAACACTTTCGGCGAGCACCACAGTTATTTGCTGGCGCATGAAGACCGGCGCGCTATCAGCAAGGGTGACTGGCTGGTTGCCAGCAAGGCTTTTCATGTATCCCCGTTTTTACCGGTAGAAGGGCAGTATCGCTTTCGCTTTCAT
>NZ_JBYCKP010000357.1:0-6072 GCF_057473445.1 Acidithiobacillus sp. TH-A36
ATCCCGATGAGCGGGAAAAGATTTTTGATATTTTGTATCGCGGCGAAGCTTCGGATTCCGGAAAAATAGAAGGTAGTGGTCTCGGGTTGGCCATTGCCAGGGAATATGTGTTGAGTTATGGGGGAAGTCTTGAATTGCAGGATAAAAAAACACCAGGTGCCTGGTTTAGAGTGCGTTTACCCCTTGCTGGGCAGGATGCTTCCCATACTCATCATTCCGCTGATGCTGACGGGATGCGCCAGCACCCCAGTCCCAGCGCTTCCGTCTAATGCCGTACTGCTCAAACCGGGAGAACAGATTGTTAAAACCAGTGAGCTGGCAACCCTCAAGGCACAAATAGCCGAACTGGAAAAAGTGACCCCGGTGACTGCATCCTGCATTTCCGAAAAAGCCGAAGCGGCTGTCCTGGTTAAACAGTTGGCCGATGCCCGAGCGGGAGACCCCGGATACCAAAAGCTGGAAAACAAGGTGAACGATTTACAAAACCGTCTCCTTCAGTCGCAGCAGCATGAAGCTGAATTACGTCGTAAACTGAACGAATTGGTACAAATAGAGAAAAACGCCCGCTTTCCGCAGGGACACTGAATCATGACAGATAAAGGTAAAATCCTGCTGGTGGATGATGACGCAGATTTGCTGCGCTTGCTGTCGCTCCGCATGAAAACGGCAGGATATAACATCAGTACGGCGGCTAATGGCAATGAAGCTCTGGCGCTGCTGGCCATGGAGCATCCGGGGCTGGTGATTACCGACCTTAAAATGGACCAGATGGATGGCATGGCCTTGCTGGATGCCATTCGTCGCGAGTATCCCACCTTGCCCGTCATCATTTTGACAGCCCACGGTTCCATACCTGACGCCTTGCTGGCTGCCAACCAGGGGGTTTTTGCCTTTTTGACCAAGCCTTTTGATGGTAAGGATCTGATGACCCAGGTTGAACGGGCTTTCAGTTTGACTGCGGCAGTAGCGCCTTCTGCCGGGAAAAAGGGCAAGGATACCAGTTGGGATAGAATTTTGACCCGTAGCCCTAAAATGCAGGGGGTGCTGGATCAGGCGCGCCTGGTGGCAGCTTCGGATGCCAGTGTTTTTGTGCACGGTGCCAGCGGTACGGGCAAAGAGTTGCTGGCTCAAGCCATTCATCAGGCCAGTCCACGCCGTGCGCAGCCTTTTATTGCCCTGAATTGTGCAGCATTTCCGGAGCAGTTGCTGGAGTCAGAACTTTTTGGCCACAAGAAAGGCGCTTTTACCGGGGCGGCTAATAATCATCAGGGATTATTTCAGGCAGCGGAAAAGGGCACCCTGTTTTTGGACGAAATTGGCGATATGCCGCTTTCCCTGCAGGTCAAATTATTACGTGCTCTGCAGGAACGCATGATTCGCCCGGTGGGGTCGACAGAAAGCATCGCCGTTGATGTCCGCATCATCTCCGCCAGTCACCGTGATCTGGAAAAAGAGATGGCTGAACGGCGTTTCCGGGACGATTTGTATTATCGTCTTTGCGTAGTGACACTGGAGTTGCCCGCGCTGGCCGAACGCCCTGAAGATATTCCCTTGCTGGCGGAGTTTTTTCTGCGCGATACCGCCGCCAAAAACCGCAAGGATGTGCGCGGTATTGCTCCGGAGGCGATGGAGCTCCTGGTGGCGGCACCCTGGCCAGGCAACGTCCGGCAGTTGGCCAATGTCATTGAGCAGGCGGTGGTTTTATCCACCACACCACGTATTGGCGCGCCACTGATTCGCCACGCCCTGCGCGACAAGGAGGGCGAAGTCATGCCCCTGGCCGATGCCAAAGGGCGTTTTGAAATGAATTACCTGATTCAGATCATGCGTATGACGCGGGGAAATGTGAGTCAGGCGGCGCAGTTGGCACAGCGCAACCGCACCGAATTTTATCGTTTGTTAAGACGCTATCATCTGGATCCATCAGCCTTCAAGGAAAATGGAACGGCAGATGAAGAAGAAGGCGAAGAATGATGGTGGGGGAGATTATAATAAACGACTGTCCCCGCCGCGCTGGCAGCCTTTAGCAGCAGGCAGCCGCTCAGTGAAGGTGCCAAAGCACCCATGACGTCAGCGATTGAAGCTCGCCCAATCCACTTGCGGCTGAATTGGATTTCAGGCGAGCCTCGCCCTGATGTTTTCAGGGCTTGTGAACCGGATGATCGGCGTCATCCCAGGCGTCCATGCCACCTTGAATGGAATGAACATTGGTGTAACCCATTTTCTTTAATTGCTGGGCGGCCAGTGCGGCACGACCCCCGGTTTTGCAGTAAACCAGGATTTCCCGATCCTTGTCCTTGAGGGCCGGATGGGAGTCTGCCTTAAATTCGAGCATGCCCCGGGATATATGGTGCGCACCAGGAATATGGCCACCAGAAAATTCATGGGTTTCGCGAACATCTATGATAACCACTTCTTCCGACTGATGTTTGCCATGGGCCTGCTGTAAATCCATTTCCCGAATTTCTGCCTTGGCTTCCTTGACCAGTTCCATTGCTGTCTTGTTCATCATGCGCCCCTTGATCAGATAAATTAGATAAACTGATTAAACCATAACGACCCGCGACCATTCGCGCAAGCCTCTTGTCGGAGCGTCTATAGTTTGAAGGGTATCTGGCAAAAAACAGGAGAGCCATCATGCAAGTTGAATCCATTACCCTGGTACGGCATGGTATGACCGAATGGGCGGATCAGGGTAAGCATACTTCGGACACGGATATTGGTCTGACCTCCGCAGGACGCGCAGATGCCGAGGCGCTCTGGGCTGTGTTTGAAAATCAGGGGCATTTTGACGGGATTTATTCCAGCCCGCTGATTCGCGCCCATCACACGGCCATTCTTGCCGGTTTTGCGCATCCGCAATTGCATGATGATTTGATGGAATGGCGCTATGGCCGTTATGAGGGCAAGACTACCCAGGAAATTCACAAGGAAAATCCAGAGTGGAGCATATTCCGCTGTGGCGGGCCGGAGGGAGAAAGCCCCGCAGAGGTGACGGAACGCTGCGATCGGCTGCTTCACGACTGGGATACAAAAGGGCACAAGCATGTTCTTTGCTTTGCCCACGGGCACATTTTGCGCGCCCTGGCGACGCGCTGGCTGGGTTTGGATCTCCGCTTTGGAGATCATTTGCATCTGGACCCCGGGAGCATTTCCCGTCTGGCCTGGGAACATGATACGCCAGCCTTGCATCTCTGGAATTACTGTCCCCGGTACACCCATATCGGACCGGGGCAGTCTGCCCAATGAAGCGGTTCAGTTCCGAGCAGGTTTAGCCGAGCAGGAAAGCCGGGGCTACCTGAGCGGCCTGCTGCATACCCGCGTGGTAGTAGTGGGTGCCGGTAAAGGCTTTGGCATCTTCAGCGCGAAACGCGTCCATGCTCAGACCCTTGCGCCCCAAAGTGCCGCTCCACCACCCGGAGGGGTAGCAAAACTGGGGAAAATACACGCTGTTCACCGCATCAAAGCCTGCCTCCGTCATGCGGCTGTGGCACTGACGAATGAGATCAGCATGCAGTAGCGGGGATTCAGATTGGGCAACCAGAACGCCCTGCCCGGCCAGAGCGTGGTAACAGGCGGTATAAAAATCGGTGGCAAACAGGCCGGCAGCCGGTCCTACCGGGTCCGTGGAATCCACAATGATGACGTCATAACGTCCGGCAGGGGCCTCCTTGATCCAGGCTATGCCATCTGTAAAGTGAAAGTGGGCGCGGGGATCATGATTTTTTTCGCACAGCTCGGGAAAAAAGCGTTCGGCAACCCGGGTCACTCTTTCATCCAGTTCGACCTGCGTGGCTTCTTCCACTTCCGGGTGACGCAGCACTTCCCGGAGGGTGCCACAATCTCCGCCGCCAATAATCAGCACCCGTTTGGGTGCGGGGTGGGTGAACAGGGCAGGATGGCTCATCATTTCGTGGTACAGATAATTGTCACGATCGGTGACCATCACCAGACCATCCAGAGTCATGAGGGTGCCAAAATGTTCCGTTTCAAAAATTTCAATGGTCTGGTACGGACTTTGTTCGCGATGCAGTACTTCGCGGATTTTCAGGCTCAAGCTCGCGCCATGTTCTTCATAGCGTTCGGTATACCAAAGTTCTGTGCTCATGATTGCCTCTCATTGTGACCGGAATGGTATGTCCCCGCGTGGATTTTGCGGAAGAATGAGATAAAAGAAAAGGCGGGCTCCGGTATTCAGAGCCCGCCCGCTGTGGTGACGGGTACTTTCAGGCGCAGAGAACCGGCTTGACGCGCAGTTCATGGGCAGGAATGCCCATCATGTCTACTTGCCCGCGTTTCATCTCCATGGTGGAGACCTGGCCGGCACCAAAAGCTTCCTTGAGGTAATTCAAGGCATCTTCCGGCTGAATGATATCGCCACAGGTGAATACATCTACCGCTGCATAACCATATTCGGGCCAGGTGTGAATGGCCAGATGGGATTCCGCAACGATAACGGCACCACTGACTCCGTAAGGAGAAAAGTGGTGAAAGGTTTGCGTCACAATGGTGCAGTTGGCACGCCGAGCGGCCTCCAGCATGGCATCCGTGACAAAATCTACATCAGACAAGGTACTGCCGTCACAGTGATAAAAGTCTGCAACGATTTGATGTCCTAACGAGCGCATAGGTGCCCCCCTTACCAAAGTTAAAAAGGTTAAGAAGTAGCTCCCGTGCACCCCCAGACAGTACTTGGTTTTATGCCCTACCTTGCTGGAACGTGGCCATGCCGTGCTCCAAGTCTCTTAAGGACTGACCCCCTTAGTAACTGCTTTCGGTGCCGTGGAAACAGGATGCGAACTATACACTTATCCGCATGGGATGCAAGGGATTTTTCAGCTTTTTTTAGATCTGCCCGCAGGCCGATATTCTGCTGTTCTGGTGCCCTGTTGACCGTTCGGTTTATACTCTGACCCCTGACTGATAATGGAACAGGGATGCTCATGGCTGCTGAGGCTCTTGTAGAGCTGGAAAATGTGCGCTTTGCCCGTGGCTCGCACCCGGTGCTGGCGGGGGTAGACATGCATATTCCCCGGGGTGCCATTGTTGCGCTGATGGGGGCCAGTGGTGGGGGCAAGACGACCATGCTCAATCTGATGGCCGGAACCTTGCGTCCACAGTCCGGCCAGATTCGTATTGCCGGGCAGGATCTGCAAAAGCTCAGTGAGGATGCCATGTATGGTCTGCGTCGGCAGATGGGGATGTTATTTCAGCACAGTGCTTTGTTTACCGATTTGAGTGCCTTTGAAAACGTGGCTTTTCCGCTGCGCCGGCATTTCCGCCTTCCGGAGAACCTGCTGCGCAAGTTGGTCATGATGAAGCTGGAGGCGGTGGGGTTGCGTGGCGCTGCGGGTCTGTTTCCGGCAGAGCTTTCGGGAGGAATGGGGCGCAGAATCGCCCTGGCCCGGGCGGTCGTCATGGATCCGATGTTGATATTTTATGATGAACCTTTTACCGGGCTGGATCCCATCAGCGTGGGAATTATCGCCTCACTCATCAAACGGCTGAATACGGCCCTGGGGGCGACCAGCGTATTGGTGAGCCATGATGTGGAAGAAACTTTTTCTATTGCCGATTACGGTTTTATTCTGGCGGGCGGCAAAATCATTGCTGAGGGCAGCCCGGCAGACTTGCGTGCCAGTGATTCCGCCCTGGCTCGACAATTTTTGGGGGGGCAGCCCGATGGGCCGGTGCCTTTCCATTATCCGGCCCGCCAGGATTATGCCGCAGCGTTGCGGGACAGTCATGCCGCTGGCGAGGTGCTATAGCCCATGGCTATGCTCGAATTTATTCCGCAATTGGGCCGACGCGCCTTGCAAACCGTTCCCGGCCTGGGTGTCGCCAGTAGTTTTCTGTTATCGAGCCTGCTGAGTGTGTTTAATCGGCATTTCAGCTTTCAGCAATTATTCCGGCAGATTTATGGTTTTGGTGTGCGTTCACTGATTCTTATGGTGGTCGCGGCGTTTTTTACAGGAATGGTTCTGGGATTTCAGGGTTATTACGCGCTGGTGCGCTTTGGGGCCACTTCGGCTTTGGGAACGCTGATTGCCCTGTCGTTGCTGCGCGAGCTGG
>NZ_JBYCKP010000358.1:0-1811 GCF_057473445.1 Acidithiobacillus sp. TH-A36
GACGCTTCAGGAGATGCCCGTTCTGTCGGTTTTTTTACAGAATACGGTAATTCCTGTGTTACTGGTGTTCCTGTTGATCTTGCCTTCACCCAAGGAAAATAAGCATCCACATCGGCAAGCCCGCTATTAACTGCATTAAGGATGGCAAGTTTAACCATCATAGTGCGATATTTGGCCGGTATAGACTCGTACCAGTCTTTAAGATATTGATCATCACGTCCTAGCGAAAAGGTGATTCGATTGCTTTTCAAGGCTACCCCCTTATGCCCGAACATTGCGAATATTCCAGAATCCTTCGCAGATGCGGCGAAAACCCTCAGCTACGGCATATCTTGGATCTTCTACCAGCTCCGCCTGTGGCCAGTATTTTCCCAACCCGTCAAACATCAATTCGGCTCCACCGCCTGCTACCAGGATTTTCTCCAACTTTCGTCCGGAATCCCCGAACTTGCTGGATACGGCATCGAAAATCTCCGATGAAAGTGCCTGCAATGCGATCTTGTTGTACGGCGATGTATCTATCTGTTTTCCGTTATACTGAATCGTTCCTTTCCAGAGCGCGTCATCTGCATCGAGATAGTCCACCTTGTACCCATCTTCCCGCAGTTTCTTGAGGACCATATTGGCCGCGCCGCTCATTCCACGGGAAGAGCCTGCTGCATCTTCAACCCAGCGCCCATCGAGCATGGCCATGGAATCGGTTGTGTACCTGCCGATAGCCACTACACCCAGATTCTTGGTCACGTCTTCTCGCATCATCCCGTTTTCATCCAGGATGTACCGTGAGGAAACCCCGCTGGGTTCCTGATAGACCCGGACTTCGGCATCCGTGCATGTCGACACGATGTTCCGCATTTTCAGGTTTTGTTCCCGAAAAATAGAGGGGGGTAATCCCGTTGCAATGCTGTCGATCTTTCCGGTATCCGCTTTCACCATATTGATGGCACCTTGAACAAGTGCCTGGAACTCCGGCATATCCAGCCACCGGTCATGCAATCCTGCGACCTTGATGGATCCCGACTCGTGTATGGCCGTTTCCCCAATAAAATACGAATTGCCATTTACCGGGACCATTTCCTTGGCCGCCTGCTCTGAAGCGGTACTGTCACTGATGGTCATGGCCGGTATTGCTACAGAGGGGAACATCATCTTTTTGATGGACCCGTCCTTACTGCGCCAAGCGACCTTTACCGCCGAGTGACCCACATCAATCCCTACACAAGTCATACCATCCTCCTGATAAAAACTAATACACTATAAAAAAACATAAGGCGCAACAAGCGCAAAAGCACCGACTAACACCCAGAATCACCAACCGGCACCGACTAACACCCGACAACACTAACAAGCATAAACCAACATCAAATTGCAACAATAGTGGAAACCAAAGCTGCTGCATGTCTCACTGTATCGCACAGAGTGTAACCGGGCAACACCCATTTGCATCGAAACGCACCGCCTTACACTAATATAGTGTAGTTAAATGCACATAACAGCACCGTAAAACACCGACTAACACCCGACAACACCAACAATCACCGAGCAGATGAAATATGTACAACAAAACACAGAAAAAAAACCGCATGACTGCGGCTTTAACCTTAGATTATCATTGCTGCGCCAAGTTCTCGTTTACGGTTCCAAAAAATGCCCGAAAACCAGAAAACCCCCATTTCTGATGAAATCGCCGCCTTCGTGGATCTACCCGAAACAACCACCCGCGCTCCGATTCCAGCCGGAAGCGACCAAAATATGACGCAATATCTCCATACCCAGCTCACACGGACAATCCGCCTGTTAGGTGAGATCGA
>NZ_JBYCKP010000359.1:0-1296 GCF_057473445.1 Acidithiobacillus sp. TH-A36
GCCAATGCCATGGGAATATGGGGAAACCAGTGATCCAGATATAAAACCGCACGCGCCTTGGCCGCAAATCGAAATAACCTCTGGCGCAAAGACAGGCGCATTACATCAGGAATTCGAATCATGGCAGTTCCTCAGGCTCTATTCTTACTTATTCAGTTAATGGCGTTGCAGCAACACTAACCCTACAGACATAATCAACGCAATAAAAAGCCCGACAGGTCTTTAATAAACGAACGAATAGATGAGGCGTTGAACCGGCTTTGCACACAGGGTGACGCAAAGCCGCAAATAATGCTTGATCAGGCACTGTGCTCGTTGTCATCTGGATCAGCCGGACCAAAAGTAGTCCGCATACCCGCATACATGGCAACAACCCACAAAGCGCCCAGAACAATAAAAGTAGCATAAAACATGATAGTGATTCCTTCTTCTGTAAGCTGATATTCAAGTATATCAGTAGACCGTAATCATCGGGAACAGTTCAAAGAGATCAACCAAAGGCCTGGGCGGGGTTCACGACAATATTGGTGAAATCCCGTAATTTCATTTTGGGACGCAAGTCACTCAAAATAGCCGCCTTGGCCACCGGAAGCGCTTGCCAGGCATTGTTCCCGCCATCCTCTACTATTGCCGCCACCGCAATTTGCGGATGATGGAGTGGCGCCCAACCGATGAAAAGAGAGTCATCATTATAAATTGTGCGACCATCCTGATAACCGATGGGCACTTCGGCTGTTCCGGTTTTACCGGCCATGGACAAACCCGGCGTTGCCATGCTTTTACAAGTACCCTGCGTTACACAGGCTGCCATCCCCTTGCGCACGGCCTGTAGAGCAAAGGCAGGAATATGCAGATTCTTGGCAGGCGGAATTGCTAAAGGCTGCCGCACCCCGGTTTCCGGATTAATAAGTGCGCTTACCACATGCAAGGAGGGTAAATATCCGCCGTTGGCTATGGCTGACACGGCACGCACCAATTGCAGTGGCGTCACCAACAAGTAGCCTTGTCCAATACCCAGAATCACCGAATCGCCGGTGTACCAGGGCTGATGAAAATGCGCTTCTTTCCAGCGCGGCGTCGGCACGAAACCGTTGGCGCTACCGGGAGTATCAATGGGCGCCGGGTGGCCAAAGCCAAAACGCCAGAGAGCCGCATCCTGACGTTGAATACCCATTTTGATAGCCAGCTTGTAAAAAAACACGTCTACCGACCAGGCCAGCGCCTTGGTCAAACCGGTTTCACCGAAGCCCGAGCGATACCAGTCCCAGTAAACATGACCACCCAGACGGATATAAC
>NZ_JBYCKP010000360.1:0-7374 GCF_057473445.1 Acidithiobacillus sp. TH-A36
CGGCCCCCAGATCGTTCCGAAGGGCATCTATCAGCATGATATTACTCCTGGGGGAGCCCACTCGAAGATAACGCGCACAACCCGACAACTCCTGTAATATCAAATTGCAGACTCATATTGCTCGCGTGACGAGGAAACCTTCGCTATGGCACATCCATGTCGTCATAGAGTGGGAACGTCTATCCCACTGGTTACGCCCAACGACCAAGCCTTCTGGCGCAATGAAGATTTTCCATCCGATCACGGCGTCTAGATATGAGTTTTATGGATTACAAACTTTACAAGCACTATAGCCATTTTCAATTGCTTCATTCTTTGTATCGTAAAAAATCACATTCTCTCTCTTTGGTTTTTTGGCTCTGCACGAAGGCAAACAATATATCATCGTCGTTTTTACGGCAGTAAAAAAAGAACCGTCATATTTTTTATCTTTGGAGCCGAGAAATTCATATTTCTCATCATCACTCAAAACGCAGTGGCTTTGCTCCAGCTTTAGCAAGCGCTTTTTTACGGTCACGCCACCACCATAACCACCTAAATCGCCGTTACTTTCAATGATTCGGTGGCAAGGTATGGCAAGAGCTATGGCGTTTGCACCATTTGCACTGGCTACTGCACGAACAGCTTTTGCATTCTCTATGTTTTTTGCTAATTGCAAATAGGTTGAAGTAGAACCGTAGGGTATTTTCATCAGCGCGTTCCAAACACTCTTCTGAAAATCGGTTCCAACCATTAATAATGGAATGTCAAATTCCTTTCTGTTTCCATTCAGGTATTCGTCCAGTTGTTCTTTTGCTTTTGTCAGTGTCGCGTTATCTTGTTCTGAAAAGTCTGTTTTAAGCCAAATTTTTATCCTGTTATCAACAGTGGTTCTCATTTTTCTATACCTGAAATCAAGCAAGCATAAGCGACCATCAAAAGATCCCAGTATTAGTTCACCTATTTTTGTTTTGTGATATTGGATATTGATTTGATTCATTTGCAATACTCCTGACTTTTTGAGCTCATAATGTGCGAATTCAGCGGCGCTAATTCGCGCAGCGGGTGGACGTCCATGGAATAGAAATGTTCAGGGGCTGATCCTGCATGACAATCGATTAGACCAGCAGTGTCGCCGTTCTATCCACAGACCGATCGTCTTGAACCTGTTTTACCCTCTCGTCACGCTACCGTTTTCTGGTGCGCATAGGCCAGCACTTTCAATCGCGCTATTCCCATTACATCGTTACATACTCAAAGACATCCCCCTCCTCAGGTCGGTTCCTGATAGAATATAAGCAACTGAGGAGACTGCCCATTGCCGAGCCTACTGACAGAACCAGTTGCCGATCTTCGCAAGATCATCCATGTGGACATGGACGCTTTTTTCGCCGCCGTGGAGCAAAGGGACCATCCCGAACTCCAAGGGCAACCCGTCATCGTCGGCGGCGACCCGGCCGGTCGAGGTGTCGTGGCCACCTGCAGCTATGAAGCCCGTCAGTTTGGTATTCATTCTGCCATGACGGCAGCACGCGCCCGGTCACTCTGCCCCAAGGCGATTTTTCTGCGCCCACGCATGGAGGCTTACCGGGAAACCTCGCGTCAGGTCATGGGAATCCTGCGGCGCTATACCCCTCTCGTGGAGCCCTGTCGCTGGACGAAGCTTTCCTGGATGTGACGGCGGCCACCGCCGATGGGGTCCTGGCGGTCCAGATCGCCCGGGAGATTCGTTTGTGCGTAACCGTTCGACCAACCCACCTTTTGGAAGGTGTGCCGATCAGGTTACGGTAGGGCTTGTCCAGTTCCAGGGGAGTAGTTCGTGGAGTTTTTTAGCGGGCCAAGTGGGGAGTTTGTCGAGCACGTCGCAGAGATAGGCGAAGGGCTCGACGTTATTGAGCTTGCAGGTCTCGATCACGGTGTAAAAGGCTGCCGCCCGTTCGCCACCGGCGTCATTACCGGCGAAGAGGTAATTCTTGCGGCCGATGGCTACGCCCCGCAGTGCGCGCTCCACCGGGTTGTTGTCGATGCTCAATCGCCCCTCTTGGAGATAGAGGGTCAGCGCCTGCCAGCGCTTCAGGGCATAGCTGATAGCCTTCGCGATAGCGCTCTTGGGCGCTACCTGCATCTGTACATCGGTGAGCCAGGCATGGAAGGACTCCAGCAAGGGACCAGCGCGTTCTTGTCGGGATTGGGCTTTGCGCTCCGGGGGATCATCCTTGATCTCGGCTTCGATCTCATAGAGCTTGCGGATGCGCAGTAACGCATTCTGCGCCACCGGGCTGGGAGCCCCTTCGTTGACATCGTAAAAGTGTCTCCTGACGTGGGCCCAGCATCCGGCTTCGATGATACCTCCCTTCCGGTAGAGAGCGTCGTAGCCGCTGTAGTCGTCGGTCTGCAGGATCCCCTGCCAGTCGCCCAGGAAACGCTGGGGATGGATCCCCTTGCGATCCGGGGCATAATCGAAGACGACAACGGGATGCAGAGCATCCGCCTGACTGCGGTAGACCCAGAGGTAGGCTTTCTGCGTCTTGCCACTACCGGGATGGAGAACCGGCAGGGGCGTCTCGTCGGCGTGCAGGATGCTGCCCATCAGCAACGCTTCCTTGCAGGCCCCGGCCAGAATGTTGAGCCAATATTCTCCCTGACCCATCCAGCTGCAAAGGGTAGAGCGGGAGATCGGCACACCGGCGCGAAGGTATTGCCCTTCCTGCCGGTAGAGCGGGAGATGGTCCAGGTATTTGGCGGTCAGGACCTGAGCGAGGGTCCGCGCAGTGGGCAGTCCCTTGTCGATGACCTGCGCTGGCAGTGCAGGGCTTGTCAGGGTGCCGCAAGGGCGGCAGGCCATCTTGGGGCGCACATGGCGGATCACCTGGAAGTGGCCGGGGACGTAGTCGAGCTTTTCCGTGATTTCCTCGCCGATGGTCTCTAAAGGCGCGCCACATTGGCTGCAGGTGCAACTTTCGGGGTGGTGCCGTACCTCCACCCGCGCCAAGGTGTCAGGGAGTTTCATCCGGCCCGGATGACGACGGGGTGCAGGCTTGTGGGTGGACGCTGGGTTTTGGGTCGCGGCACTGTCGGCGAGCACGGCATCGAGCTCGGCCTCTACAGCGGCGATCTCCGTCTCCAGAGCTTCCTGCCAGAGGCTGAGTTGGTCGGCAGAGAGCTTTTCCGAGCGCCGCCCAAATCGCCAACGTTGCAACTTGGCAATGGTCATTTCCAAGCGGGCGATGGTTTCATCGCGAACGGAGAGATACTGGTCCTTTTGGGCTATGACCTGATGTTGCTCTGCAATCTGCTGCCGGTAGTTGGCCACCTGAGATACATATTCCCGATCCTTTTCTTCGCGCTCGTGCAGGAGCTGCAAAACCATCTCGCGCAGAGCGTTGGGATGTTTGGGGAGAGCATCTGGAGTCGTTGATTTCATGGAGAAATACTACCAGAAATCCGCAGGAAAGGCAAGCATTTCCGTCACTTACAAGGTCGTTGGAGTACAGAGTTTCAGAGCGGGCAATGGGGTCCAAGGACGCCCCTCCACCAGCAATGCCCACTGCGCTGCCGAGAGTTCGATGGCACCATTCTCCATCCGCGGCCAATGGAGTCTTCCCTGGTCCAGGCGGCGATATAAGAGCCAGAATCCCAGCCCATCCCAGAGCAAAAGCTTCAGGCGATCTCCACGCCGGTTGCGAAAGACAAACGCATGACCGCAGAAGGGATTGGCCGCCAGAACCCCCTGCACCTTGGCCGCCAAGCCATCAAAGCCCAGGCGCATATCTACCGGTGTCGCCGCCAGCCAGATGCGGCTCCCCGGACTCAGCCACATGGTCCTTCCAGAACCCGTACCAAAGACTGCAACCAACTCGTATCCAACGGCGCCGAGAGCTTCAGGCTACGCCCCGACAACAACTGGATTTCCACTGCTGGCATCGAGGCTCGATTCGGTGCCAAGGTAATCGGTAAAAATTCCTCAACGCCCGAAGCCATCACCGGTGACTCTGCCCTCTTCCCCAAGCGCTTGCGCCAATAATACCAGTTGGCCACGGCAATCCCCTGCTGCGCACAGTACGCCTTGACCGAAAGACCGCTCGCCGCAAATCCCTCCATCTGCTGCCGCCAAAATTCCTCTTTCTCCACACGCTCTCTCTTCGACATCACTACCCCCTCCGGTGAAAACCCGGGGATAGCGTCAGCGAAAATTCAGGCAATAAAAAGATGGGTTGGCTGCACGCTTACGTTTGTGCATCCAGCAGGAAACCGGTCTGACCGCTTCGGCAGGGGTATCTTACAACAAGTTGCTGGCTAAACTCGCTTCCGATTGGCGCAAGCCCAACGGACTCTTTGTGGTTCCACCGGAAAACGGCCTGGCCTTTCTGTCTCCTCTCTCCGTTGGCAAGCTCCACGGTATAGGGCCTGCCACCGTGAAAAAGTTGTCATTCACGGGGATCCATACAGTTCTGGATCTCCGAAATGCCGCTCGGGAAACATTGATTGCACAATTCGGGAAGGCAGGTCTTTGGTTTTACGAGATTGCCCGAGGCATAGACAAACGTCCCGTTCAACCCAGTCGTCAGAGGAAATCTGTGGGCACCGAGCGTACCTTTCCACAAAATCTGGAAGACCCACAGCTCATGCTGACAAATCTGCAGGAAATGGCGGGCCAGGTCGTCGCCGTCTCCAGTCGCTGGGGCTGGCGGGACGTACTGTAAGCATCAAAGTACGCTTTTCCGATTTCGAAACAGTCACACGAGCGCATACCCATGCGCAGGCTGTTTGGCACACAGAATCCATCATTGTCTGCTTGCCTGGCTTATTGGCCAAGGCCATTCCTGCTGAGTTGCAGGCTTCCGTCCGGTTGCTCGGCGTGGCCGTGAGCGGTTTGAACTGTCTGGAGGAATCTCCCACGAATGCTGGTCAGATGAACTTGCTTGAAGAGGCATTGCCCAAATAGATGGCAGAGCAGCATTAGTTGGAACCTCTCCAGTCACTCTCGCCCTGTACCCCGGTTATCCTGATAGTCACTCATTTCGAAGAATCTTGCTGTAACTTCATCCACCAATAAAACGCGATCCAACTCCTCCATCCATGAAACCGCTCTGTGATGTCACGCACGTCCATTTCTGAAGCTGTCCGCCCTAATCCATAAAGTTTTCCGGCCACCCTGCGTAGCCCTATATCCGCTGCCGGTATGCAGTCCGGATAACCTAATCCGCGCATTAGTACATACTCAGCAGTCCATCTGCCCACGCCTCGGAATTGCAGGAGATGGCTGATCGCCTGTTCCTGTGGGAGCGCATGGAGCGCATCAAAATTGAGCCGACCGTCGACTACGGCTGCGGAAACTGCAGTGATATATTCCGATTTCTGGCGACTGAACTGTAGGGCCGCCAATTCTTGCTGATTTGCACATGCAACCCGTTCTGGCTCGGGGAACAGGTAATACTCCTGATCACCCATGCGCGCCGATTCCCCACAGTGTTTCAGAAAACGGCATTTGAGACGATGCGCGAATGTCACGTTAATCTGCTGTCCAATAATGGCCCAGATCAGAGATTCGTAGGGAGACGCTATGCGCACTGGCCACATGCCGTAGAAGCGTTCCTGAAGCTGCTGCAACGGCGCATCCTGCTTCCCAAGGGCGAGAAACGCTCGCGGATTTTGATCAAGATTCAGCATGTTTCTGGCCCATTGTTCGCTGGCAGCACAAATCGCACTGGAAATTTGCTGACCACTATGTATGTCCAGGAAAAGGGCCGGATGTCTCACATCGGCGGACTCACTACGCACAACCAGCTGAACGGGAATCCCCTCCAGATACAGCATCCGCTGTAACCCCGTATCAAGGTCCACTTTTTCGAGCACAGCAGAGGGAGAACTCCGCAGATATTCCATCGCCCAGTGAAAACTGTAGGGCGGTTTTACAGGCAGTGAGATCGTGGCGTGGTTTTTTATCTGTTGATCAAACTCCATGGCCGTTCTGTATTTTCCAGATACCATCTTTCCCTGCCCAGCGGGAACCCCTTCATACGCCGACAGTCTGGTCTTCACGATATACTCCATGAATCAAAGGTGGAATGGGGGCACGGTTTCGGGGACGTCGACTTGCTCACTCTCTCACACGTGGAACCCGTTGGGTGGTTGTAACCACCCAACGGGGGAGTCACAGCCTGCTTTTCGGCGCAATTTGCGGCACCCGAGGCCGACTATCACATTCCTACTGATGGCGACTAACAATAGTGGACCTATAATGTTTTAATTTTTAATCAACAAGATAGGATGGCTCCCCGCTGGCCAGAAAGCGTTTTGCTGAGGCGACGCTCGTTTTTTGAATCGAATCCCGAAAGAAATTTCCAAAACTGATACGCGCCACACCGGCGCCCGACAAATCCTTTACCGACACTTTGGTACCGGGTAATAGCATCGCGTTAACGGGAGCAGAGACCTCAGAGCACAGACGTGCAAGCAACGAAACATCCAGCAAGCCAGGTACGAACACAGAATCTGCACCGGCTCTGATATAAGCTTTGGCTCGTTTAACTGTATTAACTAAGTCGTCGCCTTGAAGAATGGTGTCAATTCTGGCGTTGAGAACGCCCCCGTCCACATGAGCATTTTGAACCTGCTTGACTGCTTCGATGATCCGACACTGCTCGTCTATATGTCTTAGACCTGAAGATGACTTCAATGAATCCTCAAGATTCAACCCATCGATGCCAGCCGCATAAACGCACTCAGCATTCGCCGTGATACCTTCCAGAGTAGAAGCGTAGCCAGCCTCGAAATCCATAGACACGGGACCATCGAATTGCTCGACTGCCGCGATGCAAACGTTGAGTGCATCTGAGAAGGCCAGAACCTCGCCATCTTTGAGGCCACGATCAGCTGCAATGGCCGCACTGCTTGACCCCAACACGGGAAAACCTGCCTCGGCCATGATTTGAACCGACTGCAGATTCCAAAAATTACCGACGAGTAGCGGACTCTCGACGGTGTGCAGTGAAAGAAAATTGGATGATCTCATTCGTGCTTCTCCTGTTGGGCTACTTCGGCGAAAAGAGGGGAGGCGACCTGTACAAGGTCATTGAAATTTAGCTTTAGCGAGAGCATAGGGCTTCCCGAGCCGATGACGTACTGAGTAAAACGCTCAGCCAAGCGAATATCAAATACCAAACGAATGGTTGGGTCCAAGGCGAATGGCGGGAACGTACCAGAAACACATTTCATAAGCAACTCTGCTTCGCGGCGTGGTGTTACTTTGATCTGTCTAAGATCGCACCCCTGCGCGGCATTGGAAAAATTAAGCCGACAATCCCCAGGGATCGTGAATAACACGTTAACCTCTTCACCCCACTGCCTGAAGCCCTTCATAAGCATTGTCTTGGCGGCTTGTCCAAGCGGATG
>NZ_JBYCKP010000361.1:0-2131 GCF_057473445.1 Acidithiobacillus sp. TH-A36
ACCATGGGGAAATAGAGACCAATCCCGAGGCCGACCACGTCCAGACAAAACCAGGGGAAAACGCTGAGAAAAAGGCGTCGTAACCAGGCCTTACGGAGCAGAATGCGCCACGATTGACGCTGAATCTGAAAACTTTCGAGTTCCGTCTGCCGCTGCGCTTGCGAATAAGCTGGCTGTAGCTGCGCCAGGGCTTCTTCTGCCTGCTGATATTGCCCTTTGCGCACCAGCCAGCGCGGTGATTCCGGCAAGCCACGACGCAGCCAGAGCAAGGCCAGGGCGGGGACGATGGCGCTGCCCAGCATCCAGCGCCAGGAGTCGGGTCCGGTGGATAGCAGTGCCCAGCCGACCAGGGTGGAGAGCAATGCGCCTACATACCAGGCCAGATTGACCCGGGCAAAGCGGTTTCCGCGCTGCGCCGACTGGCTGTATTCGGCAACGATGGTGGCCACCAGTGGGTAGTCGAGGCCAATGGCGAGGCCGGTAACGAATCGACCCGCGAAAAGCGCTGCGGTATCCGGACTGAAGGCACTGATCAAGGCTCCCAGCACATAAAGAAAAATGTTGGGAAAAAGCAGCCGGCGGCGACCAAAACGATCCGTGAAAAATCCACCAAATAATCCGCCAATCAGGGAGCCGAGCAGGGCCATGGCCATGAGAATGCCGGTTTCCGTAGCCTGCAGATGCCAGGCACTGCTCAGCGGCAGCAGAACCACCGCCATGATGCTGAGGTCATAGCCATCCAGCAGCATCCCCAACATGGCTGCCCCCAACGCATGCCCGCGACGGTCAGTCATGAGCGGGTGACCTGGGTACAGCACCCAGATGGCGGGCATGAAAATTCAGATGTTCTCCGATGAAACTGCTGATGAAAAAATAGCTGTGATCATAGGTTTCATGCCAGCGCAGGGTGATTTGGGGGTCATTCAGGGCCTCCAGATATTCCGTTTTCAGTTCTGCCTCCAGAAAGGGATCGGCGCGTCCCTGATCTATCAGGATGGGCGGGTGCTGTTGGTCCGAACTTTTGAGGAGTTCCAGGCTGTCATAAGCCAGCCATTGCCGGGTATCGGCACCGAGGTAGCGACTGAAGGCTTTTTGTCCCCAGGGCGTCTGACTGGGGGCGGATACCGGGGCGAAGGCCGACAGGGACTGATACTGCCCGGGTCGTCGTAATCCGCAGACCAGAGCCCCGTGACCGCCCATGGAGTGCCCGCAAATGCCCTGGACGCCTGCGCTCATGGGAAAATTCCGGGCAATGAGGGCGGGAAGTTCTTCGGTTACATAGGAAAACATCTGATAGTGAGTCTGCCAGGGGGCTTGCGTTGCATCCAGATAAAATCCGGCACCGCTGCCGAAGTCCCAGTCGTCATTTTCTCCTGCAATGCCGGTATTACGGGGGCTGGTATCGGGGGCTACCAGGATAAGACCCAGTTCTGCCGCATAGCGCTGAGCCCCCGCCTTGATCATGAAGGTTTCTTCGCTGCAGGTCAGGCCGGCAAGAAAAGTCAGCACCGGAAGTTTTTCCCCTGGTTGATGCGGGGGTATGAAAATCGCAAAACGCATGGGTCCCTGGCAGTGCCGGGATGGATGTTCATAGCGCTCCATGCGCCCGGCAAAGCAGGCATGCGATTCGAGAAGCTCCAGTTCTTGAGCGGGCATGAAATACCTCAGAAAGTCAGCACAGTGCGGATGGATTTACCTTCGTGCATCAAATCAAAGGCGGTATTGATGGATTCCAGTGGCAGGGTATGAGTGATCATCTCATCAATCCGGATTTTACCTTCCATATACCAGTCGACAATTTTGGGCACGTCCGTACGACCTTTGGCTCCGCCAAAAGCAGAGCCGCGCCAGTTACGTCCAGTCACCAGCTGGAAGGGGCGCGTGCTGATTTCCTGGCCAGCTCCGGCGACGCCAATGATGACGCTGGTTCCCCAACCCTTGTGGCAACATTCCAGAGCCTGGCGCATCAACGTGGTGTTACCGATGCATTCAAAGCTGTAGTCTGCTCCGCCTTTGGTGAGGCTGACCAGATAAGGGACCAGATCCTCTTCTACCTCTTTGGGATTGACGAAATGCGTCATCCCGAATTCTTCGGCCAAAGCTTTTTTGGAGGGATTGATATCCACGCCGA
>NZ_JBYCKP010000362.1:0-3097 GCF_057473445.1 Acidithiobacillus sp. TH-A36
GCAATGGCCAACCCGAGACCACTACCTTCTATTTTTCCGGAATCCGAAGCTTCGCCGCGATACAAAATATCAAAAATCTTTTCCCGCTCATCGGGATTTACTCCAGGACCCTCATCCTGAACGTCCAACACCGCCTGTTCGTCCTGTACTTGCAAATCCACCCGTATGGTACCGTTTTGAGGAGAGAATTTCACGGCATTTGACAACAAATTATCACAAATAGTGCGGAGTCGATCTGCATGCCCCCGAATACGCACCTCCTCAAGCCGGGTTTCCAGATGTAATGCATTACTTCTTAGACTGGGCTTGTAGCTCAGCAGCAGATCCTCTACAACATGAGTCAGAGATAACTCCTGCACCATGCCGGCACCCACAGGCCCCTCCGCCAGGCTAAACCGCAACAGATCTTCAATGAGGCGCTGCAAGCGTAAGCTGTTATCCCCCACAATCTGTACGATTTCCTGCTGCTCGGCACTAAGATTTTGTCCGAGATCGTCCTGCAACAACTCCGACCCTTCGCGAATGGCTGTAAGAGGCGTTTTCAGCTCGTGGGAAAGCTGACGCAGAAAATGCAGCTTGGCCGCTTCCAGAGCGTTCAGACGGTTCCGCAACCATTCCAGGCGATCTCCCAAACTGGCTATGTCGCGGGGCCCTTTGACCGTTATGGGTGTTTCCAGATCACCTGCACCCAGCCCGGACACCGCCTGATCCAGACGCCGCACCGGTCGGGTAATGAGAATAATGAACACAACAGCTACCGCGACTGACAGGGGTAAAACCAGAAGCACCTCAAAAATGGTCAGCCGTTTTATAGCCAACGCACGCGTGCCCAGTTTACCGACCTCTGTACTGATTCCTTCATTCACATCACTTTGCAGACTTTGGGCCTCCCCGCTGGCCCGGCTGAAATCACCTGCCAGAGCACTCCGGTTGCCCTCCAGGGAAACCAGGGGTAATAGCTGACGGGCACGGGAAAGATTTTCGGCCAGATGATGCAGCCGCTCCCGGTCCACCGGCGAGGGACCTGCCGCCGCAAACTGGGTACTGGCTTTTTTGTACTCGCTAAAGCTCTGATCATACAAAACGAGTAATGCCTGATCCTGCAGTACGGTGTACTGCAGGCCATAACGCTCCATGGAACGCACGGCGTTATTCATGCGATTGGCCGCATCACTCATGGCCACTGCCCGGAGAATACTGACCTGCCCCTGTTCGGCAAAATGCGCGATGGAAAGTGTCACACTGACAATGACCAATACCAGCGGCACGATGGCCAGGCCGAAACCAAACACGACCAGCTTGGAAATGGAACTCGGACGAAGAACCATGAAGGTTTGCACTCCAAAAAATACCCAGGATCCAGCGTAAATTCGCCGGAAACAAATCGCAATAATATCAGATAACCTTAATATACTTTAATAATATCCCTCTATTGCCCAGCAAAACATTAGAATTACAAACTACTGTGGAGATCGAATACGATTTTACCATAATAAAAGTGAGGAAGCGTTCACACGCGTTATCCTCAACCGCCGCAAAATTCCAAAAATAACTTTAATTATCAGGAGAATTTCATGCGACGAGCACCTATCCACCCGCTTATCGGTGCGGTCTTGCTGGCACTGGCCAACAGCTCCGAGGCAACAACCCCGATGACCATTAACATTAATCTACCAGGATTCATGACGGACTCTGCAGATGGCGCTCTGAACGCCTCGGCCAATGCGCGTGATAATGCCCATCTGGCAAGCAATACCGCGAAAATTTTGCAGAACATCCCCGGAGGTTCTGTTTCCGCCGCAGGTGGAGTATCCGGATTGCCAGTTTTAAACGGCTTGAGTGACAATCAACTGCTCTTGCAGGTTAACGGATTCAGCACCCCCAATGCCTGTGCCAATCATATGAACCCACCGCTTTCGTATCTCCCGCCAGCCGCCATTGGTCAGATAACCATCTATCCCACGGTGGTCCCGGTAAGTGTGGGGGGCAACGCTATTGGTGGAGCCGTCATCGTCAAATCGCCGCAACCAATTTTCGCAAAGCCCGGCAGCCATTTTGTGAGTGGCGGCAGCGTAGGCGGATTTTATCAAAGTAATGGCAATATTTACGGAACGCATCTGAATGCTGCGGCGGCTACCAGGCACTTCAGCATTAACTATAGCGGCTCCTATGTACATGGCGGCAACTACACCGCAGCAAAAGCTTTCAAGCCTGAAACCTACGGCATTCCCGGCGATATGGTGGCTTCATCCCTGTATGAGGCAATATACCAGAATCTCAATGCTGCCTACCGCTGGAAACAGCAGGTGTTGGAACTGGGCGTGCAATATCAGAGCATCCCCTACCAGGGATTTCCCAGTGCCCGCATGGATATGACCGGAAATCACAGTACCCGCCTTAACCTCCATTATCAGAGCCAATTTCAATGGGGTAAATTGGAATTACAGGCTTACAATCAGGTAGTTCAGCACAGCATGAACTTCCTTGCAGACAAAAACCTGGGCGCCATGATGGGCATGCCAATGAACACCCAGGGCGTGAATAACGGCGTAAAGGGTAAAATTGCTGTGCCTCTGGACACACGCAATCACCTGGAATTCGGTGCCAGTTACAACCATGAACATCTGAACGACTGGTGGCCCCCAGCAACCAGTAAAATGAGCATGATGGGCCCCAATACTTATATAAATATCGACAATGGCAGAAGGGATCGCTATGCCGCTTTCGCCGACCTGAAAACGCAATGGAATCCACATTGGAACAGTGATCTTGGCCTGCGGCTGGAAGATGTGCGCATGAACACCGGTCCGGTTCAAGGTTACAATGCCATGATGTATGGAAACCCGGACAACCCGCAAAGCCTGCCGGGGACATTCAACCGGAGTGATCGCCAGCGCCAGTACACCAACTGGAATTTTTCGGCCATCGTGCACTACCAGCCCGATAAACACAGTAGCTATACCCTGGGACTGGCGCGTAAAGCCCAAGCCCCCAGCCTTTACGAACTCTACCCCTGGTCCAGCAATGCCATGGCCATGAATATGATCGGCTGGTTCAACGATGGTAATGGTTATATTGGTAATCTCAACCTGAAACC
>NZ_JBYCKP010000363.1:0-1266 GCF_057473445.1 Acidithiobacillus sp. TH-A36
TTTCATAATGCCCAGATTGTTTTTCAGGGACCGCAAAGCGCCCACTCGGGAACTGCCAGCGGCAATGGCAGCTATATTTATGAACTCATGGGCAGCAACTGGACAGATCTGAATGCGGCCACGCTGAAAATGACCGAAGCCCTGCAAAAGCTTCCGCAGCTGAATTCAGTCAGTAACAGTCTGGAAAACAATAATCCGCAGGTCACCATTCATATCAATCGTGCTCGTGCCACCGCTTTGGGGGTCACCCCGGCCGCCATCGAAAACACCCTGGGTCTGGCCTTTGGCGGACATGAGGTGGGAACCATTTACGGGGCTAGTAATCAATATGAAGTAATTATGGAACTTGAACCGCGCTATCAGAAAAATATCAATGCCTTGTCCACCCTGAGCGTGCCGGGGGCGGGATCAGCGCTGGTTCCCCTTTCTGCCGTAGCCAGTTTTCATTATGACGCAGCACCCCTGAATCTGATGCAGCACAATGGCCAGCCCTCCACCACTATTTCCTTCAATCTGGCCCCCGGGGTGCAGCTCGGTTCGGCCATCAGCGCCCTGCAGCATACGGCTCACCAAGTCCTTCCCGCAGGCATTGTCGGACATCTGGGCGGCAATGCCGCGCAATTTCAGTCTGCCTTCAAATCCCTGCCCTTTTTATTGCTGGCAACCGTGTTGCTGATTTACGTGGTACTCGCCATATTGTATGAACATTTCCTCCATCCCCTGACGATTTTGACGGCTTTGCCGCTGGCGGCTTTCGGAGCGCTGCTGTCTTTGGTCATTTTTCATGAGCCGCTGGATTTATACAGTTTCATCGGCATCATCATGTTACTGGGGCTGGTCAAGAAAAACGGGATTATCCTCGTTGACTTTGCCGTCAGTCGGCGCCGTGACGGCGAAGATGCCTACAATGCCATTATTGATGCCTGCACCATTCGTTATCGGCCGATCATGATGACTACTTTTGCCGCCATTCTCGGGGTGCTGCCCATAGCCATCGGCTTTGGCGCCGGTGCCGGAAGTCGGGTACCCCTGGGTATTGCCGTGGTTGGCGGTCTGATATTTTCCCAGTTTCTCACCCTGTATATCACGCCCGCTTTTTATTTATGGTTTGACGGGCTCTCCTGGCCACGTTGCAAACGGACGCAAGCCGTTGCGTTGAATCCCGATCTCTCATAAAGGTAACTCATCCATGCTTCTTCTGAAATCTGTCCAGCGCGCTCTGATGGTTCTTGGTGGGGCAGGCCTGCTAAGCGGCACTTTACTGGG
>NZ_JBYCKP010000364.1:0-1871 GCF_057473445.1 Acidithiobacillus sp. TH-A36
CAGTACGATCCCGATCATCTTGCGGCGATCCGGGCTATTTTTCAGGAGCATCGCGGGGTCTGGCGCAAGCCTTCCCGCGCCTGGGTCGTCCCCCAGGGCGCCGCCCGGGAGATAATGGCGGAACTCGCTGAAATGGATCCCGACCGGTTTCCGCTCGCCCGATCCGAGGCTTTCCTCGAAAAAGCGACCCAGAATCCCCGTTCTTTTGTGGCCCCGCAGCTGGATGTGCAGATACAGCCTTTGACCGATGGACGCCAGGCCGTGCGTTTTGCCTACGACCCCGTCCTGGTCACGCTGCTACACAAAATGCGGGGTCACTGGCATAAACCCTGGTGGGTGGTGGATTCTCCTCTGGAGAAACTGCAGGACCGCCTGGAACGTCTGGGTGCGATCCCGCGTCCTTGCATGACGATTCACAGCGATCTCTGGGAACTCCTGGAGAGCGGGACCTTGCAGCCCACGGGGCTGATCCACGTGGAAGAAGGCGACATCGAGCCGGAACACGGCGACGCAGCCGCTTTTGCGGGTTATCCGACAGAAGGCCCCGCCGTTCTGGTGCCGCTGATCACGCCACTGTCCTTGCTGGATGTGGATACGGATCAGATCCGGTCCATGTCCGAGGCCTACGGACTTTATCCCTATCAGGCGGAAGGCCTGCACTTTCTGCTGGCTCGCAGTACCGCCCTTCTGGCCGATGACATGGGCCTGGGCAAAACCCGGCAGGCCCTGGTGGCGGCCCTGGCGGTGCTGGAGGCCCCTTCCGATACCAGCAATATGGACAGTCCTCGCCGTGCGTTGATCGTCTGTCCGGCGAGTCTCAAACGCAACTGGGAAGCCGAACTGAAAGCCATAGGAATTCCTGACTGTGCCATTGCCCGGGTAGAATCCCTGGCTGCAGCACGGGCTATCGACCAGCCCCCTTCCCTCGCTGCCGGCGTCACCGAACCTCCGGAGAATCATTCAGAAACCGCCTCAGATAGCGTGCGCTTTGTTATCGTCAACTATGAGTTGCTCCGGGTATTGGATGGCCATTACACCGTCGCCATATTCGATGAAGCTCACTATCTCAAGGAACCCGGCGCCCGCCGCACGCAGGAAGCCTTTCGTCTGGCGCAACGGATTCCCCGCCGCTGGCTGCTGACCGCCACCCCGATGCTGAACCGGGAAGAAGAGCTTTGGACCCTGCTGCGGTTGGGCGGGCATCCCATGGGGGCTTTATCGTTGTCGGCTTTTCGGTCGCTGTATGCCGGAGAGGCTGAACAACGCGCCCTATTGGGTACCCGTATTCAGGAATGGATGCTCCGCCGGCAAAAGCATGAAGTGCTCACCCTGCCGGGTAAATACCATCAGACCCTAACGGTGAACCCTGAACCCGATTGGGTAGCCGCTTATGCGGAGATCCGCGATAACGAGCAACTGCGCGCCATCGAAAAAATTGGCCGGATGCGTATCCTGTTGGAGCGCGGCAAGCGCGAAGTCGTGCTGGATGTGCTCGATAATCTCCAGGAAACGGCCAAGGCGCTGATCTTTTGCCAGTACCGGGAAACGGTACACTGGTTTGCTGAACAATTGGGCGATAGTTCGGTCACCCTGACGGGAGCGCTGACCAACAAGGCCCGGGATCGGGCTGTGCACCGCTTCCAGCAGGATCCATCCGTACGCTGGTTGGTCGCGACCATTGATACGGCTGGCGTCGGGCTGAACCTGACGGCCGCCACCTACGTGTTTTTTGTATCGCGGCCCTGGACCCCGGCAGCGCAGGATCAAGCGGAGGACCGCGCCTACCGGATTGGGCAAAATCGGCGGGTGGAGATTTATTTGCCCCTCATCGCGGAGACCATCGATAGCGACATCGCTGCCCTGCTGGAGGC
>NZ_JBYCKP010000365.1:0-1832 GCF_057473445.1 Acidithiobacillus sp. TH-A36
TCGCGCATTTGCAGGACTACCGATTTATGTTGCAGGGCTGCCAGCTCCAGAGCGCTGTGCAAGGCACAGCTAACGGGCACATAGGGGTCGCGCATCGTTTTTTATGCGCTGAGTATTTCCATGCCGCCCATATAGGGGCGCAGGGCTTCGGGAATATGCACACTCCCATCAGCCTGTTGATGATTTTCAAGCAAGGCCACCAGGGTCCGGCCTATGGCGAGACCAGAACCATTCAGGGTGTGCACCAACTGCGGCTTACCATCCTCACCACGATACCGGAGCTGCAGGCGACGGGCCTGAAAGCTTTCAAAATTGCTGCAGGAGCTGATTTCCCGATATTGACTTTGACCCGGCAACCACACTTCGAGGTCATAAGTCCGGGCCGCACTAAAACCCATATCTCCAGCACACAGAGCCATTACCCGGTAAGGCAGCTCCAGTAATTGCAATATTTTTTCGGCATGCCCGGTGAGTTCTTCCAGAGCTGTGGCAGAATCTTGGGGGCGGACAACCTGTACCAGCTCTACCTTGTCAAATTGATGCTGGCGAATCATGCCCCGGGTATCGCGCCCATAAGCGCCCGCTTCACGCCGGAAACAGGGCGTATAGGCACAAAACCGCTGGGGAAGCGTGCTGACGATTTCACCGCGCAACAAGTTGGTCAGGGGCACTTCGGCAGTTGGTATCAGGTAATAGGGATCATCGCGCAGCGCAAAAAGATCTTCTTCAAACTTGGGCAATTGTCCGGTGCCGAACAGAGATTCGGAATTCGCCAAAAAAGGCGGGGCAATTTCCGTGTAGGCATGGGCAGTGACGTGCAGGTCCAGCATAAACTGGGTCAAAGCCCTTTCCAGTCGGGCACCCAGGCCACGTAACACGACAAAACGGGCTCCGGCCAGGCGCACCCCTGCTGCAAAATCGAGAATACCCAATCCCTCACCCAGGTCCACATGATCCTTGGGCGTAAATGAAAATTCGCGAGGCGTTCCCCAATGCCTTACCGGCACGTTATCGGCTTCATCACGTCCATCAGGGACGGAAGGCTGGGGAATATTGGGCAAGCTGCTGACCAGCGCCTCCCATTGCTGCAGCACGACTTCCAGAGACTGCTCCAGCGCCTTGATGGTTTCTCCATACTGCCCCGCCGCGTTTTGCATCTCCGCAGTATCCAACCCCTGCCGGCGCGCCTGGGCAATTTCACGAGAAGCCTCATTACGCGCGTTGCGCTGTTCTTCCATCTGAATTTGCAACGTTTTTCGCTGTTGATCCAGGGCGGTCAAGGCCGACACATCGAGCTTGAAATGGCGACGGGCCAGTCCTGCAGCGACAGCTTCCGGTTCATTGCGCAGCAAATTAGGATCAAGCATTCGGGGTTTTCTCTTGGGTAGTTGAACGATGGGCGCGAATCCAGCGCAGGCGCTCCTGAATACGCGTTTCCAGGCCACGTTCGCTGGGATCATAAAAACGGGTTCCGATCAGCCTTGCCGGAAAATATTCCTGATTGGGGGCAATAGCATCTGGATAATCGTGATCGTATTGATATTCTTTGCCGTAATCCAGTGTTTTGAGTAATTTGGTCGGGGCATTGCGCAAATGCAGGGGGACCTCCTGGCTGCTGCCCGCTTTCACCAGGGCCTGAGCCTTGTTCCATGCCGTGTAAACCCGATTACTTTTGGGACTGCTGGCCAGGTAAACCGCCACCTGGGCCAGGGCCAGTTCACCCTCGGGACTACCCAGAAACTGATAGGCGTCCCTGGCTGCCAAAGCCATTTCCAGCGCCCGGGGATCGGCGAGACCCACATCTTCTGAGGCCATCCTGACCAAGCGCCGGG
>NZ_JBYCKP010000366.1:0-2099 GCF_057473445.1 Acidithiobacillus sp. TH-A36
ATTTATTCTTTCTGGAAGGTGGTCTGGATCTGGAAGGCTTGCCTTCCTATTACTCTGTAACCCCCTGGCTGGATGATGAAATCATGACGATATTTCCGGAAGGACACGCTTTGTTGCAACGCGATGTTCTGAATCTGGAAGATCTGATGGCCTACCCTCTGATCTGGCGCGAACCGGGTTCGGGAATCCGCCGCTCCGTCGAAAAAGTTTTTCGGGATGCCGGGTTGAACCCCAGACAGTCTATTGAAGTGTCGGGTGTTGAGGCGGTTGGCGCTGCTGTAGATGCAGGTCTGGGCATCGGTTTTGTGACAGCCGCCGCCTTGCTATGCCGAAAAGACTGGCGCGTACAGGCGCGGCGTCTACCTGCGCCGCGTGGCATCCAGTGGACTTTATATATGGCCAGACCACAACCAGCTTATCAGTCCCACACCATACGTGCCTTTTTGGAATTTCTGGAAACAGGCACTGTAGGGCTTCCGCCCATAGGTCGATATGTGATCAATCCAGACGCTGAAATTCACTCGTAACTGGCCAATCGTAGGTACTGTTTACAAGAGCAAATCAGCCCGAAAAATACGAACCGTCATCACGACGGAGCACGAATACCAGCTCCTCAAAGCGATTGGAATCCGTGGATCCCTCCTCACGCAAGTCGATGGAGGACACGTGCTGTACGGCCCAGGAGGGTTGGTAGAGTGCGCAGACTTCGGTCTCTGGTACAGCAAAGGGTGGGCCTTGCCGGGTTTCCTGAGGATAATCGAGGGTGATGAGCAGGATCGGTGGCCGATGGGGAAGAATATCCCGTAATTTTTCGGTGTAGGCGCGGCGCAATTCCGGGGGGAGGGCAATGAGTGCAGCCCGATCGTATACGGCGGCAATATCCTTCAGTTCTGCACAGGTGAGGTCGAAAAAGTCTCCGCAAAAGATTTCGACAGGACCCGCCTGCCACCGTTGCAAGGCACCCACGCTGTCCACTTGCGGATGCAGATTGTGTTCCTGAAAAAACTCCTGGACAGCAATAGGGCTGAGTTCGACGCCGCGCACCCGATAGCCCTGCTCGACCAGCCACAGCAGGTCCAGGCTCTTGCCACACAGCGGGACGAAAACCGTACCCTCTTGAGCGACTTGCAGACGATCCCAAAAGGCGGGCAGTCGTGGGTGAACATCCGGACGATGGAAGCCGATGCGATGTTCCTGCCAGCGTTGTCGCCAGTACGCCTGATTCATTTGGTTTTCTGTCTTTGCGCTTCACGGCACTGCCGGGCCATGGCGACCAGCGCTGTCCGGGCTTCTTGCGGGCCGGTGATGGGCTCAGGAAAATCAAAGCGCAACAATTTGCCATCGGCACGAACATCAAAACCGTCGTAGTCAATACCTACCATTTCTACATCAACAGTCTCGTAAGCATGCAGATACCGACAATAATCTCGTAAATTGTCACGATGATCTGCGTTCATATGGGCAAGAATCCCTGCTTCAGCTTCCACCAGAGCCGCCGTTGGTGGAGGTGCATAATGTTCAGGCCGCACCCAGTGGATTTTGCCGAAGCCGCCAATATAACGAATGTTTTCGACCTGAATCCGATAGAAATAAAAATCATGGGCGGCGAAGTAATCATGTGTCTGGGGTAAATAGCGCAGATAGCGGTCTCCAAAACCATTTTTGTCGGGCAAGCGGGCCGCGCGCCCCGTCAAGGTCACCCGGCCCACAGCTTGCGGATTGTCAGCACAGGGATAAACCAGCAGGCTTACCCGGGGATCGGCATCAATATTTTTGGTGTGTTCGGCCAGATTGGAGATGAGAATGACTGGATTACCTGCAGCATCGAGCACAAAAGGACTGACCGAGGCAAAAGGATAGCCTTCCAGTTTTTTGGAGAGGGTGCAGAGCGATCCATTATGGTAGGTGCGTACGAATCGCCTGGCTTCTGCGCCAATGGCAACAGCTTGGTCAATAGGTTTCATGAGATTATCCGGACCGGGGGGCTTTCAGCCCAACCTCTGCAGTCTAAAGAGTGATTATTTATCTGTCGATTATTTGCCACTTGGCGAATTCCCCAATTCCATTTATCTTCACTAAAAAACCTGATGAGCGTAAAT
>NZ_JBYCKP010000367.1:0-2105 GCF_057473445.1 Acidithiobacillus sp. TH-A36
CCAATAGAGCGCCGCCATAATTATCGAATGCGTGCGGTATGCCTAGATGTGTCGACTTGGGTGTGTGCATGTACTGGAAATAGGGTTCAATCACCCAGGGACCCGAACTATATTCGTAGTCAACACCATAAATCTGGCTCTCGTTACCGTAAGAACTATAGGCAGAGTCATTCGATGTTGTTCGTGATCTTCCTAGTGCCCCATCTGCGTAAAAACCGAGCGTGTTGGAACCGTTAATTGCGTAACTCAGGGATCCACTCATGACATTGTAGCGATTAGAAAAATAACCATCATTCAAGGAAAGCGAGGCACTTAAAGGTCCTGCACTGGCATTGAACTGGATTCCACGACTGATGATGGGCTCCATATCCCAAAGTAAGCCCCGCTCGATATTGATATTCTGGTAGGTAAATCCATCCTCAACACCGATCAATGTCGGTAATTGACCAATTTCGACTGAAAAATTTGATGATGGCACAATTTTTAAATAAGCCACGGGCAATGCACCAAACTCGCTGGTACTACGAGATGCCGAGGGAATAGATGCAGCCAACGTAGGGAAGCTGTAAGCCCCTGCTTGAATATCAAACTGAATCGGGCCATTTTCTTTCTGGATAATCACCATGCCATTGGTGATATCAGTGCCCTCCCGTTTGGCACCCAAAGTACCTGGAGACCCCTGAGGATTATCCTGATAGAAGGCCATGCCACTGGCAATGCCTTGCACGTCAATTTTTCCCAATAGTCCGGCAGAGAAGGATAAAGGATTGGGTATCGTCAATGGACTGGCATTGGCAACGCCGGCAATCGCGATTCCACAAAGCATCAGACAAGCGGAACCAATCAGACGGTGCCGTAAAAAAACCGTTTTATTTTTTTGAACCGAGCACAGAAGCATGATTATTTCTCCTGATTGCATATCATCTGTAGCAATATGAGGAATTATAGAAACGGTGCTGCTTGGAATTCGTATTGGACAATTTCACAGCCACTCCAAGTAAGGAATACGTCGTTTTTTGTAAGGTGGTCCGACGTGCTTTGAGCCACATCCGGTCGAATTTTTCAGAGCGCAAAAAAGTCCCCAAACGTTCACCCCGTTGTAATCGCAGCAGCACGTCAGGAATGTGCCCACTGGCAATCACTGTCGTTGTGCCTGAAACAGCGGCATAGGCTGCGGCATCGACTTTAGTCCGCATACCGCCGGTACCCACAGCAGTACCACTTCCCCCCGCCATCTCTTCATAGCGCGGATCACCAGCCACGCCTTCCTGAATCATCTGTGCATCAACCTGAACACGTGGATCGGCTTCATACAAACCCGCCTGGTCCGTCAAAAGGACCATCAAATCCCCATGCCACAACCGGCTGATGACTGCGGCCAGATGATCGTTGTTGCCAAACTGGTTTTCATGATCTGCAAGGGCATCATTTTCATTCAAGATCGGCAACATATTCATTTTCATAAGCATATTAATGGCGGATAAGGTTCTTTTACGGCGCTTACGATCCTTGAAATTGTCCTGGGTCAGCAGTATTTGCCCGCAATGCACTCCTTCCTGTGCCAAAAGATTTTCATAGGCATGCATCAGGGCTGCCTGCCCGACGCTGGCAGCGGCTTGCCTTTGTTCGGCTGGCAGTGTTTTTCCGGCCAAACCCAAATGTCCTTTGCCCACACTGACGGACCCAGAAGACACCAGGACCACTTCTATGCCCCGTTCCCGAAGGCGTAATATCTGTTCTACAAAATGTCGGATGGCCACCAGATTCAGTTGGTAATCTTCCGAAGTGAGCAAGCTGCTGCCAATTTTAATGACCCATCGCTGCGACTTTTTCTGCAGCGTGGTGCGGCTGGGTAATGTAGAAAGCTTGGCTGTGGTTTCAACCAGTTTGTTGATCATCAAAACCTCCATTCGTCAAAAACTGATATTTTCTTCAACACCGCAAGGTTATCCGAGATACATCTATAAATTCCATATAAATGTTGTATAATGTTTATATAAAAATGCGTAATTAATCAGGAATGAGCGATGCATGTGCGTCTAACGCATCAATGCCTTTTTTAAGACTTCCCATAGGATATAAAATCATTCACTGCGGTGCGTGTC
>NZ_JBYCKP010000368.1:0-8508 GCF_057473445.1 Acidithiobacillus sp. TH-A36
CCCGATTCCGTTGCAGCTTACTCCAGACGCATTTCATGCTAGAAACACGTTCCACCCTTCAGACTCATTTCATATTGGACAAGGCTAGACTTTGACCTCAGACCCGACAACAGGGTATTATCCGCCTACCGGAGAGATGGCCGAGCGGCTGAAGGCGCTCCCCTGCTAAGGGAGTATGGGGCTAAACACTCCATCGAGGGTTCGAATCCCTCTCTCTCCGCCACACATTGCTAATAGGCCCCTGATTTTGAGGGGCTTTAATTTTTCCAGTTTGACCGCGTCTTTCTTTTTGTCTTACTTTGGGTTTTCGGTCTGGCGATACCGTAGCAGCAACCGGTTGGCCGCTTCCCGCGCCTTGTAGATCGTTTTGTAACAAGGTGAGTAGTGCATGATCAAGCCTCCTTGTTTGTGTTCGGCGCATTGATATGGTGCTGCAACTGGCAAACAGGCAAATCAAAGCCCCAGTGCCGAATTCTTCATTGAACGGAAGCCGCCATAAATTGTCTACTGGACGATAGATGTCCACCTTTTTTTCTACCAATAGTGCCAATGGGTTCAACCTGGAAAGCAGCAGATATATTATGAGCGAAGATTCGCATTATGCCGAAGCTCGGGCATTACTCAGACTTCTTTTGATCAGTGGCGCCATAACATTGAGTAGCGCTGCCATCTTGGTAGTGGCATGGTGGTGCTGGAAGTAACATCACAGCTTGTTATGCTTTCATCCGCGCCCACGCATCCACAATGGCTCCAGCGATTCACCCGGAGATTGGTGATCTGCATCATCAGCCCAGGCCCAATCCCGATTAAATTGCGCCTGCAGCTCGGTTACCGGTCGGCCATTCAGCAATAATCCCATTTCCCGATTAGCGCGGCTTCATGTCGTAAGGGTTACCTCGATAATCACTCGCACATCCACACCGCGCGCATGGGCGGCTTTCAATGCCTGGAGAATAGGGCGGTCAGAGAGATGATAGACCCCGACGCTGACTGCGTGATGGGCCAATTGTATAAGCTGCACAATCGGTGCAGATCCAGCATGGGGTTCAACATAAAGAGGCACTAAAGCCCACCATGATAATTGAATGACAGATCACTACACTGTGGGCAGACAAAGACCTGCACCTTCAGCTTTTTCTCGAAGGCATCCTCACCATCATCGGCCATCTGCCCGGCGATCATGCCAAAAGCGGCGCCACCCAGACCCGTTAAGCCCCCCATACGAATGCCATGCGCTCCCATATCCTGCATGGGTGTCTGACAGCATGGGCAAGTGGCGTTTTGCTGTTCCTGGGGTTTTTCTCCAAATCCAAACATGATATTGCTCCTTTTTTGCTAGTCTGCGGAAAAGTGTCGGTAATCGGGATATGAATTTTGATGGCAATTCATGGCTATGGCTTGACCATAACTTGATTCTACTGCAGTATTGCTGATTACAATCCTTTGTAATGCAGATGTCCAGAAACTTGCTACTTGCATACCGTTTATATCGTGCTATTCTTTCACACACCTTCAATTTGAAAGAAGATCAAACCTGCCAGCGCCGTCCGGTGCCTAGAGTTTGGGATTATCCCATATGAAAAACACTAAATGACCTCCACCCAAAGCGCTGTAACAATCTGAGACAGAGGAGCTATCTCCCATGAGCGATGCTATTACGTATGTGTCTGATGACAGTTTCGAAACCGATGTACTGCAATGTTCCAAGCCGGTTCTGGTTGATTTTTGGGCTGAGTGGTGCGGCCCCTGCAAAATGATTGCACCCATTCTTGAAGAAGTTGCAGTTGAATATGCTGATAAATTACAAATTGCCAAATTCAATATCGACGAAAATCCCAATACCCCCCCTCAGTACGGTATCCGTGGTATTCCCACCTTGTTGCTGTTCAAAAATGGAAAACTGGAAGCAACGAAAGTCGGAGCCTTGAGTAAAGCCCAGCTGACGGCATTTCTGGATAGCCAACTTTGAATACACCACGTCCCCGCCGTAAATCACCCCGTACACCCAAGTCTTTTCCCAATGAAGATATTCTTCTTGAAGAAGAAGAGACTCTGCTGATGCCAAATCCTGGCGCTACAGCCATGAACCTGACAGATTTAAAAAGGAAAACAGCTGCTGAGTTGGCCGTTATCTGTCAGGAAATGGGGTTGGACGGTACCGCTCGTCAGAAAAAGCAGGAAATCATTTTCAATATCCTGAAGGCGCATGCCCGTAATGGCGATGCTATTTATGGCGAGGGCGTACTGGAAATTTTGCAGGATGGCTTTGGTTTTCTGCGTGCAGCTTCCGGATCATACATGGCTGGACCTGATGATATTTATGTTTCTCCTTCGCAAATCCGTCGTTTTCACCTGCAGACGGGTGATACGGTGTCCGGGCAAATTCGCCCCCCCAAGGAAGGTGAGCGTTATTTTGCCCTCCTTAAAGTGGAGAGCATTAATTTTGAATCGCCTGAAGCGACCCGCAACAAGGTCAATTTTGATGATTTGACCCCCCTGTTTCCCGATGAACCTTTGCGTCTGGAATATGATGCTGTGGCTTACGGTGAAGTGGCGCCACGCATTATTGACCTGGTTTCGCCCATTGGTAAGGGGCAGCGTGGTTTGATTGTGGCGCCCCCCAAAACCGGTAAAACCGTATTACTCCAGCAAATTGCCCACGCTATTACTGCCAATCATCCTGAATGCTATTTGATTGTGCTGCTGATTGATGAACGCCCGGAAGAAGTGACCGATATGCAACGCTCGGTGAAAGGTGAAGTGGTTTCCTCAACTTTTGATGAGCCCGCAACCCGGCATACCCAGGTTGCTGAAATTGTTCTTGAAAAAGCCAAGCGACTGGTAGAGCACAAGCACGATGTGGTGATTCTGCTCGATTCCATTACACGCTTGGCCAGAGCCTTCAATACGGTTGTTCCATCTTCCGGCAAGGTGTTGACGGGTGGTGTGGATGCCAATGCCCTGCAGAAGCCCAAACGCTTTTTTGGCGCCGCCCGAAATATTGAAGAGGGTGGTAGTCTGACCATTATCGCTACGGCTTTGGTGGAAACCGGCTCGAAAATGGACGAAGTGATTTTTGAGGAGTTCAAGGGCACCGGTAATATGGAAGTCCATCTGGATCGCCGTCTGGCCGAGAAGCGCACTTATCCGGCCATCAATCTCAACAAATCCGGAACCCGTCGGGAAGAATTGCTGGTACCTGCCGATTTGCTCAGCAAAATGTGGGTATTGCGCAAGTTGCTGGCACCTATGGATTCTTTGGAGTCCATGGAATTTCTGCTCGACAAGGTGCGAGCCACCAAAAACAATGCGGAATTTTTTGATTCCATGAATCGCTGAGGATTGGCTGGACGTTTGCCCCCTCTATCCCTATAATTCGCCACTTTGTATTCAGGCCCGAGAGTAGCTCAACTATGAAATCCGAAATTCATCCCAAGTACGAAGAAATCACTGTGACCTGCAGTTGTGGAAATGTGTTTAAAACCCGTTCTACGGCCAATCGTGATCTTCACATTGATCTTTGTTCCGAATGCCATCCTTTTTATACCGGCAAGCAGCGCAATGTTTCTGCTGCTGGTCAGGTTGAGAAGTTCCGCAAGCGTTACGGCGGCGGTCAGTAAGTATCCATGGAACAGACTGAAGCCCATGCAGAATTGCGACGGCGGGCGCTGGATTACCACGCCCAAAGTCCTGCCGGTAAACTTGCAGTCATACCCAGCAAACCCTGCAAAAGCCCGGATGATTTGTCTCTTGCCTATACCCCTGGCGTAGCGGCACCCGTACGGGAAATTGCTGCTGATCCGGAAAAAGCCTACGACTATACGGGCAAGGGTAATCTGGTTGCCGTAGTCAGCAATGGTACGGCGGTTCTTGGACTGGGTAATGTCGGGACACTGGCGGGTAAGCCGGTCATGGAAGGCAAGGCTTTGCTTTTCAAGCATTTTGCGGACATCAATGCCTTTGATATTGAAGTACAGGTCCGCGATGCGGAGCACTTGATTGATGTGGTGGCGGCGATTGCCCCGGGTTTCGGCGGCATCAACCTGGAAGATATTGCGGCGCCCATGTGTTTTCAGGTGGAAGAAGCCCTGCAAAAAATGCTCGATATTCCGGTTCTTCACGATGATCAGCATGGTACTGCCGTTATTGTGGCTGCTGCTTTGCAAAATGCACTCGAATTGCAGGGTAAGGTCTTTAAGAGCGTCAAAGTGGCCATTGTCGGAGCGGGTGCGGCGGGGCTGGCCATTGCAAAAATGCTGCGCGCTCTTGGGGTCGAGGCGGTGTATTTGAGTGATGTGCATGGCGTGCTGCATGCAGGCCGCAGCGACCTGACTCACTGGCACCAGCCCTTTGCTACAGCACCTGCGCACTGGACCTTGATGGATATGCTGGCGGATGCCGATGTGGTCATCGGCGTTTCGGTACGTGGTGCCATTCCCGAAGCGGCTTTGTCCGGACTGGCTGCAAAGCCGGTGATATTTGCTCTGGCGAATCCTGACCCGGAAATTGATCCCGTTGCCGTAAAACGCTTGCGTCCAGATGCCATCATGGCGACAGGGCGTTCGGATATGCCCAATCAGGTGAATAATGTCCTGGGTTTTCCGTTTTTATTTCGGGGTGCCCTGGATTGTCGCGCAAGTCAGATTAATCAGGAAATGCTGCTGGCCGCTGTCGATGCGCTGGCGCGTTTGGCCCGGGAGCCCGTTCCTGAAGAAGTTCAACAAGCCTATGGTTTTTCAGGGACTGACGGACTGAGCTTTGGGCCTGAATATTTTATTCCCAAGCCCCTCGACCCGCGTTTGCGGCAATGGGTGGCGGGTGCTGTCAGTGCAGCCGCGCGGGAAAGCGGCGTTTCCCGGCTCTAGGTAAGCATGCGCCTCGCGGATCTGACGGTTCGCGAATTGCGACTTGCCCTCGGGCAACTTCTCGCAGCGATTGTTTTTTTTGCATTAGTCTGGAAAATCCTCGCACCTTTTCTGCCCGCCATTGTCTGGGCCGCTATTCTGGTTTATGCAACCTGGCCTTTGTCTGCGCCTCTGCGCCGTCACTGGCCACCCCTGCTGGCCGCTTGCGGGGCGACATTCATGCTGGCGCTGATTTTCATTCTCCCTGTTCTGTTTCTTAGCATGACTCTGGGCACAGAATTGCATCATGTGCTGACAGAACTCAGCCAGCTGGATGCCCATACCCTGATAAGCACTCAATGGAGTCATAACGGCTGGATAAAGAATCTGCTTGATCAAATACCGCCTTCCTGGAAAGCGCAGTTTCGGCCGGGGGCTTTGTCTCCAGATTTGTCCGTCTGGGCGGGGCGCATCGGGATGCTGGCAGGTGGGGTTGGCCGCTTTGCGGCCCTGCTGATGCTGGTCCTCATTACGGCATTTTTCTTTTATCGCTACGGACTGGAACTTCTTGATCAACTGCGGCGTATGGTCCATCAGGTGCTGGGTCAGCGGGGTGATAGCTATCTGCAAACAGTGGCCAGCACCATCCGCGCCGTCATTTACGGAATTCTGGCGACCGCCCTGGCCCAGGGTGCCCTTGCGGGATTGGGCTATTGGGCAGCAGGATTGCCCGCCCCGGTGCTGCTGGCCGTCGTAACGCTGTTATTTTCTTTTTTACCATTTGGTACACCCCTGGTGTGGGGGGCTGCCAGTATCTGGCTGCTGGTTCATGGACAAATTGCTGCGGGTGTGGGGTTGGCACTCTGGGGGGCTCTGGTGGTGAGCTGGATTGATAATCTGATCCGGCCACTGGTGATTTCCAGCGCGGTGCATATCCCGTTTTTGCTGGTGCTATTTGGTGTGCTGGGCGGAATCCTGACATTTGGTCTGCTTGGATTATTTCTGGGGCCGGTTATCCTCGCCGTCCTGCTCGCCATCTGGCGGGAATGGTTGCAACCCGCTCAGTCTGCTGAAACCTGAACTTCTGAGGTGGGACAGCTTGGCCTGTCGGGCGCTTGGTTCTATACTCGTCAGACCAACCAGACGGTCGGCCATAATGTTTCCTGGCCGTCGCTCCGCTTTCAGGCCGCGTTAAAAACGTCGGCCTCCTGAATACAGCACGAGGTTTACATGCGCTCAGATATGATCAAAAAAGGTTTTGAACGGACCCCTCATCGTTCCCTCTTGAAGGCTTGCGGGGTAACGGACAGTGACATGGATAAGCCCTTCATCGGTGTGGCGAATTCCTATATTGATATCATTCCCGGCCATGTGCATTTGCAGGAGTTCGGGCGCATCGTCAAGGAAAATATTCGGGCCGCAGGCGGTATTCCATTTGAATTCAATACGATCGGTGTGGATGACGGCATCATTATGGGTCATGATGGCATGCGTTATTCCTTGCCGAGCCGGGAGTTGATTGCCGACTCCATTGAAACCGTGGTGCAGGCGCATCATCTGGATGCCCTGATCTGTATTCCCAACTGCGACAAAATTGTACCGGGCATGATTATGGGCGCGCTGCGCTGCGATGTGCCGACAGTGTTCGTGTCTGGTGGCCCGATGGAGGCCGGAAAACTTTCTGATGGGACTTCCATTGATTTGGTGACGGCATTTGAAGCGGTTGGCCAGTTCAAGCGCGGGCAGATCACCGAAATCCGCCTCAAGGAAATTGAAGATAAGGCCTGTCCGACCTGTGGTTCCTGTTCCGGCATGTTTACTGCCAACAGCATGAACTGTCTCATGGAAGTGTTGGGTATTGCGTTGCCGGGTAATGGTACGATTCTGGCGACGGCGGCGGGGCGGCGTGATCTGGTGCGTAAGGCGGCTGACCGGGTGGTCGCTTTAGCCTTGGCGGGTGGACCGACCATGCGTCAGCTGGTGGATTTTGATGCCATCGATAATGCTTTTATTCTGGATATGGCCATGGGCGGTTCTACCAATACGGTTTTGCATACCCTCGCCATTGCCCGCGAGGCAGGCATCCAGTATCCGCTTTCCCGCCTCAATGACCTGGCGCAGAAAGTAGCTTATTTGGCAAAGGTCTCGCCGGCACTATCCACCGTGCATATTGAGGATATTGGCCGGGCAGGGGGTATTCCCGCCATCCTCCATGAAGTACACAAGCGTAATCCCGATGTACTGCATCTGGACAAGCCGACGGTCAGCGGCCAGAGTCTCCGTGAAATTGTTTCGGAAGCGAGCGTCAAGGACAGTAAAATCATTCGCCTGGCTGATAATCCTATTTCTCCAACGGGGGGACTGCGGGTGGTTTTCGGCAATCTCGCGCCCGAGGGTGGCATTGTCAAAATCGGTGCGGTTATTCCGGAAATGCGCCGGTTTTCAGGCCCTGCCAAAATTTTTGAAAGCATGGATAGTGCAGCCGAAGGGATTCTGGCGGGCGAGGTGCAGGCGGGCGATGTGGTGGTTATCCGCTATGAAGGACCTAAAGGTGGTCCAGGTATGCCGGAAATGCTGACGCCAACCGCCAACATCATGGGAATGGGGTTGGGTGAAAGCGTGGCCCTGATTACCGATGGTCGTTTCAGCGGGGCTACCCGTGGTGCCTGTATTGGTCATATTTCTCCTGAAGCGGCTGAAGGCGGGCCGATTGGTTTGCTGAAAGCCGGTGATATCATCTCGCTGGACCTGGACAATGGCAAAATTCATGTTGATTTGAGTGATGAAGAGCTTGCCGAGCGGCGCAACCATTGGGTGCCCATTGAAAAACCCTTGTCGTCTTCCTGGTTGCGGCGTTATCGCAAGCTGGTTACCAATGCGGCCAATGGCGCCATTCTGGAGTCCTGATTATTCATGAGTAATGGTGAGTTGCATATTGGCGTTTATGTAGATGCGGAAAATGTGCGCTATAACGGTGGCTATGCCATGCGTTATGACGTATTAAGGCGTTTCGCCGCGCGTGAAGATCAGGCGCGCCTGCTGCGCCTGAATACTTATATGGCCGTGGATGGGGAACGCATGAAAAGTGACCGTGAGTACCGGGAAGGTATTCGCAGTTACCAACAGGCGGTTCGTGATCTGGGTTGGAAAATCATTGAAAAACCTGTGCGCTGGTTTGTGGATGAAGAAGGTAACCGGGTTTCAAAAGCCAATGCCGACCTCGACCTGGCGGTTGATGTCATGCTTCAGTCCGAACGACTGGATCAGTTGCTGCTGGTGACCGGAGATGGTGATTTTCTACAGGTAGTCAGGGCGCTGCAAAATAAGGGTTGCCGGGTGGAAGTGCTGGCATTCCGCAATGTTTCCAGAGAATTGCAGCATGAGGCTGACGCTTTTTATTCGGGCTATCTGGTGCCGGGTTTACTCCCCACCCGGGGCGATATGCGCGTCCCTTGGGGAGAAATGGGCTCGCGTATTCGCGGTATTTGTATTCGTTGGGAAGCCGAGCGTGGTTTTGGTTTTATTCGTTTTTTGACCAATATCTCCGCCCGACTCTGGGTGACCGACACGCGTCATGAGGACTCTCCCTACGAATCGGCTTTTGTGCATATTTCCGACTTGCCCCGCGAGCTGGATACGGACGAACTCCCCAGTCGGGATATTA
>NZ_JBYCKP010000369.1:0-1219 GCF_057473445.1 Acidithiobacillus sp. TH-A36
ACTCCATTCCCAACCCGCGCCAGCTCATTGTGACCCTCTCCCAGTCGGGCGAAACGCTGGATACGTTTGAGGCCCTGAAACGGGCCAAGGAGCTGGGTCACGACTATACTCTGTCCATTTGCAATGTGGCGGAAAGTGCCATCCCCAGAGCCGCGGCACTGCGTTTTCTGACCCGCGCCGGCCCCGAAATCGGGGTGGCGTCCACCAAGGCGTTTACGACTCAACTGGTCGCTTTGTATTTGCTGGCGATTTCTCTGGCCAAGGCGCAGGGCAAACTGGATGCGGATGCTCAGGCCACCCATCTGGAGGCTCTCCGCCAGCTTCCCGGCAGTGTCCAGCATGCCCTGAATCTGGAGCCACAAATTCAGGGTTGGGCAGCGCGTTTTGCGGGCAAGGAACATGCGCTTTTTCTGGGTCGTGGCCTGCATTATCCCATCGCCCTGGAAGGCGCCCTCAAGCTCAAGGAAATCTCCTACATTCACGCCGAAGCCTATCCCGCAGGGGAGCTCAAACATGGCCCACTGGCTTTGGTGGACAGCAATATGCCCGTCGTGGTCATTGCCCCCAATGACCGTTTGCTGGAAAAAGTCGCTGCAAATATGCAGGAAGTGCATGCCCGAGGCGGAGAGTTGTATGTGTTCGCTGATGCAGACAGTCACTTCAGCGCCAGCGCGGGTATTCACGTCATGCGTCTGCCCCGCCACACCGGTCTGCTTTCACCGGTGGTACACGTCATTCCGGTACAGCTCCTGGCCTATCATGCCGCGCTGGTAAAAGGCACCGATGTGGACCGTCCCCGCAATCTGGCCAAGGCGGTTACGGTGGAATGATCGGGTAGGTGCTGTTACGGATGTTTGTAGGATGCAAATAAAGTTGGTAACAACGAAATAAAGTTGGTAACTTACAAATAAAGATGGTAACTTTCCTCCGTATACTTATGTTCAGAGTTGGAGGTACGGATTTTGACCTGCTTACCCCTTGACCACCGTTCGCAGAAATGGATTAAACAAGGTCGGGGAAGGGGCTCAGGAAAAGATTACCAACCCTGGTTGACTGTCAGAGACCTGCCTTCTGCAGGACGATCTCATAGAATCTGGGGAGTCCAGACTCAACGAACCCACCATCTGCTGTCGGATCTCGAACTGGCGGCTTTTTTTCTATTTGACTGGAATCCATCTGTCGCTGATATCCGCGAGCAATATCCTCTCCGCTTAGAGGA
>NZ_JBYCKP010000370.1:0-2577 GCF_057473445.1 Acidithiobacillus sp. TH-A36
TGGCATATCTATGGTGACCATCAACGAGTATTTTTTCATGCTCTCTTTCCCATACCATCAACGCATCACGAACCCCTTCATTAAGGATGCTGGCTTCTAGGTTGGCGAGTTCTTCTGGTTTGAGGGGATACAGCAGATCTTCTATTTCCGGCAAGATAATCAGGCCCGTTGAATCCATCAAGCTTTCTCCATGAGCGAATCATGTCTGAAAAAACTATATGTGCTTTTATGCCTTGTCAAACTATTTTTTTAATATTTTTTAAAACGGTTATATAAAGCATGAAAACGATTATATATGAGCTTAGAAACGATAATGTTTAATAAAAAACGCTTATATTTTGTTTCGACCACCCTGTTACACGATCACTTTGATCGGGGCTTTGTATAAGCCAATCGACTAAGCGGTGTCGTACCATCCAACCTGAAAGTTCCATTTGTATTTTGGACGCGATAGCCAAATTGGATTACAGCAAGACTCCTTTCAAGCCGCTCCGCCGCTTCTCTGCCTTGCATCGTCAACAAACATAACCAATACCACGATAGAAAACTTGGATACCTCTTTTATTCCTCGTATTCGCGCACAATCCATATCTATCGCACCATAAACTCTAGTGATACATCTTTTACTCCTCGTTTATCCCCCTTATTCGGGCACAAGCTATAACTATCGCGGCATAAACATTAGTGACACCTCGTTTATCCCTCGTTTATCCGCACGGATAAAAAATTGCTGCAGACAAACAGGGCAAGACCGCTTTTCCCCGCATTTTATGGTCATCGGCGAAATTCGCCCTTCAGGCGGTTGGATTTCCCTGGAATCTGGGTTGTCGGTATCCCCCCTCCAACCACCTATCCTTCGGTCATCAAAATAGGTCATCAAAACCCTGTTACCCGCCCAGAATGTTCCCCCATCCCATGCGCGGCTTTACGTGGTTACCTGCTCCTTTTTTTGTGTAAGCGAACGGCGCTCTGCTTTTTTGTTGTCCGCCTGGATTTTCAAGCTATTAGACGGCGTGACACCGCAAAACGATCTGTTTTAAAATCGCACCTGTGATCTCTAAATACTATGTATATATGAAGGGGCAAAAAACGCGAATGTGATCTATTAGAGAACAAAACCCGTTTTGATCTCTAAATACTATATGTAGAGCCACAATTGCGATTCTTGCCATCGAGGTCAAAACCGCGACTGAGCCACGCCAAAGGCGGGCACATAGGGGCAAGGAAAGGCGAGAAATACAGCCAAGGCCAGAGGCTCATGCAGAGAAACCTATCAAAGGCTATGTCACGAACAGGGACAGCAAGCACGCTGTAGAACATCATCAACAGACGGACAATGGGGCTCTAGCATTGAACTAAGGGCTGAGGTGATGCCAGCCCTGCACTTCAGGTATCCAAGGCGGTTACAGGGCAAATATGGGGCATAGAAAGGCATCTGCAAGAAACAGAGGCAAGGCCCATCCTGAACATTGCGTATAGGACGGCATAGAAAGGCTACAGAAGACAGTTTGATGAATAGAGCTACCCAAAGCTCCACAGAGCAACAAAATGGCGTGCAGGGCAAATATGGGGCATTCCTGAAAGCAAGTAGCTCTTGCTCTGATGAAAAGGTTTGGAATCGCCCATGCCGGGAGCAACCCATGCCGACTGCAACCCATGCTGGGCAAGCCTTTAGGATGTGCTTGGGCTTACAGCAATCTGTAGTGATGGGGTAATATAGGGACAGGATGTAAGCGGTTCCATTCACAACGGAGAGCAGGGGTAATGTGGCATTGGCTTTTTGAGACGCCGGCAGGTTTTGTATTTTTGTTGGTTGCAGGCATTCTTGTCGGTTTAGTGGTTTATGCCCTACCGGTGCTACTGGCCTGGAGCCTGGGGAGCCCCTACCTTTTGGGGATAACCTTGCTATGTTTACTGCTCGGCTGGACGGTCATTGGCTGGATAGCGGCGTTGGTATGGGCGATGGCGTCGGGCAGAGATGTGGCTTTTGATGAAGAAGCTAATGACGCGGCAAATGCAGACCGGCATTCGCATTCCCAGTTCTAGTTTTTTGTTGCTGACCGCGTATCCGGTGCAAACCATGATTTCGGTGTTATTCATCGTCATTCAGGAACCACTTGGCCGTGTTATGAAAATCTGACTCTAAGTTGACGGGATGGTTGTGAGAATCGCCTGATAGGGGGCTGATTTTTCACGGCGCTATTTGACAGATACTGGTGTCTTCTTTCCACATGAAAGTAGAACCAGAGGCGTTCCGCATTGTTCAGCAGCACCTGTTATACCTCCCCATACGCTGGCGATAAGCTCGTTAACAGGAAGAATACGTCCGACGAAACGGGCTCGCAGGTCAACGTCTATCCAATCCTGCAGCATTGCTCGCCTATCGCCGTCAACAAGCTTGGCAACGCCTTTTTGGAGATCTCCCAGTGTGAGCACACTAAGAAACCCCACAGACTCCCGCTCGTCTACCCATGTTACGGCCCGAGGATCAGGATGCTTTTTGACCAACTCTGACAGAACGCAGGTATCCAGAAGGTATCTCACAGGCTGGCGTCGCGCCCCACATCGTGACGATCT